>JBCDEN010000321.1:0-5531 GCA_039179715.1 Pseudomonadota bacterium | reverse complement strand
GCAACGGCATGGATCCCGGATCAAGTCCGGGATGACGGCGGTTTGCATGGCCGACCCTTTTCAGGCCCTTCGCCGCAACCTGCCCTCCGCTGCAGCCTGTGCACACCAGCACCCTCATCCTGAAGAGGACCCAAAGGGTCCGTCTCGAAGGATCGGCGGCAGGTGCGGACATACGCGGCCCATCCTTCGAGACAGGCCTCCGGCCTTCCTCAGGATGAGGTGGACACAGCTGCCTCGCCCCTCTGATCCTTTACCTCGGGCGAGCACTTTCCCTTCGTGTGCCCCCGTGACGAACACTTTCCCTGCATACGCCCCCGTGACGAACACTTTCCCTGCATGCGCCCCCGTAACGAACCCTTTCCCGTTGTTGCGCCTATCCGGACGAACGCCTTCCCTATATCGTCACCCCGGACGAACGTGAGTGAGATCCGGGGCCGGGGAGACAACGCCCTGCCGCCAGGACCACGGACGGCCGCCTTCCCTCCATCACGCCCCTTTCCCCTTTCCAGACACAGCCTCTGTGTTCATTCTGCTGCTGACGCTGCCAGTGCATCGGCCGCAGCCAGCGTTTTCATCCCGGCGTATTCGGCAGGGAAGCTGTGTGTTCCCTCAATGTCCCTGCTCACAAAGTCAAGCGCCATCGGGCAGCGTACATTCGGCAAAACGGCGACATCGAACAGTTCGTCAGCGTCTCCGGCAAGGCGGATCCACTCGGCAACCTCACCAGACTTGAGATCGACAATCTGAACGCCACACCAGGGGTCGGTTCTCTTCTTCTTCAGGGTTCTGTCCAGCTCGAGACCGGCAAAGGATCTGGTCCCCGGCAGGGAAAGACCAACAATCGCGTGGTCGTTGTGAAACGCGAGGCCGCGCAGAAATCCGGGACAAAAAGCGATTGGCTCTATCATCCCGGTTGTGCGATCGACATGACAGAGTTTGCCGCGCCCGGAATCAAGCACGTAGAGCCTGCCTTTGTGGAGCCTTGGCGAATGGGGCATAGACAGGGACTCCGTCACAACGGTGTTTGTCGTCACATCTAGAATCAGGCCACCCTCGCTGCGCTCGTCCCTCCAACCGCGCGCAACATCCGAGCGGGACACCGCTGTCACGTAACGGGGATGTCCCGCTTCCATGGCAAGACCGTTCAGATGACATCGATCATCGGAAGTCAGTTCCGAAATGAAGGGAGGTTTCCACAAGGGCCGGAAAGAGTGCACCGGATCGGGGACGGCGAGACAGGAATAGGCCGTATTCACAAATACGATCCGGCCGTCCTTTTCGACACCAACGTCGTGGACCTGCAGATCTCCGGTCAGGAGCGATTGTCGCGGATGATAGCACCGGTCGTGATGTTCGTTGGCGAGTTCACCGGGCCGCAAGATGTTTTCCAAACGCCAGATCTGGTAGTGCGTCGCCAGATAAAGGCTTTGAGACGCGGCGTCGGTCCACAGACCCATCGCCATTTTGAAATCCCGCTGATGAAACGAGAGTGCGCCTTTGGGCGTTACGCCGACGAGGAAAAGCTGACCGGTGCGGTAGGATGTGAATGCAAGCGAACACCTGTTTCGCAACAGCCACAGGACCATGCCTTTTGAACATGTAATGCCAAGCTTCCGGCGCTCCTCCGGCAAGGGTTTGTCGCCACCTTGCTCACCGCCTTGCAGCGCGCGCTTTTCGAGGCCTCTTTCGCTCGTTGGTCTTACCTTGCTGGCCTTGATGTTTTTCGGTCCGGACACTCTGCGTCTCCTCTTTTTTACTCCCCGGCCGCTCTGCCGGGATTTCGTTTCCCGCGACGTCACCCCGAACGAACGTGAATGAGATCCGGGGCCCAATCGGTTCCGGAACCGTGCCGTTCTGGCTCGTAGCGCATGCTTTTCTCAAACAACTCCCATTTCCAGTCTGCGGCGTGCTGGGTTGGATCCCGGATCAAGTCCGGGATGACGACAGAGGTGATGGCCCTCCGTCTTGAAGCACTCCGTCTTGGCGCGCCCTGTTCAAGCGCTTCGCCGCGACCTGTGCACACCAACACCCTCATCCTGAGGAAGACCCAGAGGGTCCGTCTCGAAGGATCGGCGGCAGGTGCAGGCATGCGCGGCCCATCCTTCGAGACAGGCCTCCGGCCTTCCTCGGGACGGGGTGACAACGCGATGCCCCGGTGCCTCGTTCCTCCGTCACCCCGGACGAAGCGGAGCGACATCCGGGGCGCACGCGTTTCCAGAGCCATTGTTGGTCTGACCGTCGGCGCGGAGTTTTCCCAGACACTCCCAATCCAATTCTTGGCTCCGTGGACTGGATCCCGGATCAAGTCCGGGATGACAAAAGGCTGGAAGAACCCGTCATTCCGGACAGGTGCAGCGCCAGCTGCGCGCCGATCCGGAAACCAGATGTCTTTCGCGCCAAAAGCGCGGCGTAGCTTGGTCGTATCTACAAGAGTGCTCGCTTCGTTTGACCCAGATGTCTGGATTCCAGATCAGCGTTCGGCATCGCCTCGCTTGTCTGGAATGACAGCGGGGGAACGTCATGCCCGACAACGGTGGTCCACTTGGGCTTATTCCGACAACGAGCCCAAGTGTGTTCAAAAGAGTTGATGACACCGGTTGGTGCAGCGCCTTTTGCACCGGATAAACCCTCCCTTCAAACAAAAGAAACTGACCGCCTGGAGGTCCGCCGGCGGCCAGTTCTGATTGGCCCCGTGTGAGTGGGACCAATTGACAGGAGGCGGGGCGGGTCAGAACCGCAGGGTTAAACCCGCATTGACCGAGACCTGCTCGTCAGAATTGAAACCGGCCTTGATGAATGCCGGGCCGATGTCCAGAGCAGCAAATCCACCGGCGGAGAACCCGTTGTCGTAGGGTGTGCTCATATCGCTGGCCTGCTTGGTGAACCCGGAAAGCGTGACATCGGAAGCGATATCGGCACCGTCGGCGTAACTCGCTTCCGCACCATACCTGAACCGCGCCCTGAACCGGTCGCTGAACTTCGGGATGTTCTGCACCATCTCGAACTTGGCTCCCACAACGTGGTTGTGGCGCTGCTCCACTTTCAGCAGCTCGCCGCCTGAGAGCTTGTAGGAATGCCCCTGAGTCCAGCCACCGAGATAATTCAGGCGCAGCGAACTGCCGATGGGGCCCTCGACGAGCACCGAAGGCGACAGGAACACCGAGGCATAGTCGGCGCTCACCGTATCGATGCCGCTGGTGACGCGGCCGTCAGCCAGTTCCCGGTTGCTGTGATTGTATGACACGCCGGCGGTCAGAGACAGGTCGAACCGGTCCTTGAGCGTTGTGGCAATACCGCCGAACAGCGTGCCCGAATGGGTGTCATAACCGGTGTCATTGTCCATCCAGTCAATGCTGTCGACCTTGCTGTAGGCCGCACCCAAGAAGTAACTGCGTTCCGGCTTGTTCACGCCAATGATCGTTCCGGCCGTATAGCCGTTGAAGCCGCCCTCGTTTTCGTCGGTGCCGTTATAGTCCAGGCCGATCGCACCATCGCCCGGATCGCGCACCCAGCCGGCAAACATTTGTGCCCATTTGTCCGACATGCCTTCCCCGCCATCACCGTTGAAGGCGAAGTCACCTGCAGGCGGACGTGTTGCCGTTCCCTCATCGACCGCATCCTGGATCATGGAGACCATGGACCAGGTGGTCTGATCCTGCTGGCTGTACCCCTCCATATCGAACGAGAACAGCGTATCATTGACCAGCGAGTAACCGTTCCTCGACGTTACGAGCTCAGGCGCACTGGGATTGGTCTGAACACCAAACACCGTCTCGGTCACGAAACGCACGGCACCGTTATAGCCGTCGCCGAGAACGAACCGTGTGGACTTCTTCGACACCCGGTTCATCAGGACATCACCGACAAGGATGGACCCGTCCATCAGGTAGATCCTGTCCTCGACGCCGGCAATCACGTCATCCCCCGTGAGATAGAGCGAGTACCCATTCGGAGCCCAGATTGTGCCGAAGTTGTAAACGTCGTGACCCGACTCATTCTCGATGCGGATCCCGGCGGATCTGGAATTGTTGACCCTGATGACCCCTGCATTCACGAGAAGATTGCGAGCCGAGTTATCCTGGCGCCCGATTTCAAGGTAGTAACTGACGTCTGGGTCGGCGATTTGGACCCACTTCTGTATCTCCGTTGACCTTTCCTGAAAGGAGTACATGCCGGCGGAGGGCGGATTCCAGTCCTCATCGACATTGTTGTGATCCAGGACAATGGTGCCGTAATTGTACATTTCGACACCGCCGCCGCGGTTTTGCATCCCGTATCCGTTCGGCTTTATGTGGATGTATCCGTTGTTGATCAAAGTGGCGTCATGCCCCTCCATGCGCATGCCGCTTACGTTATGACTGTAACCGCTGAGGTCTGTTGAAATCATCTCGATACGGCCGTTGTTCACGAGGAGTGAGTCGGCGAGATAGATGTACTCCGAACTGACGTTGTAATCCAAAAGGTCGTCTGGATTGTTGATTATTTGGGCTGCGCCACCGTCCTGGGATTTGATATACATGCCATGGCTCCCGACCACATGGGAACGGATCGTGCCGTTGTTTTCCATGTATTGTCCCGGCAGTGTCCAGTTGGCCAGTATCTCTCGTTCCGCATCGGTGCCGATGTCGGTCAGCAGGCCATTATAATCGGTCTCGTAGAGGCGGTCGTAATAGGAATGAATCCGCATCCCGGACATGACGGCGGTTTTATAATCCACGACTTTTGTGCCGGTAGGGTGCAGGCCTACGGTATCGGTCACCGTTTCCGCCGCGTCCGTCCGGACCTCTATGAGGCCGTTGTTGATGAAGGTCACTGCCCGTGAGTTATAGGCCGAGACGGCTGCTTCCGCACCGTAACTTCCCTCGCTGATCGTGCCGTTGTTGATAACAAGGGCATTGTCGGAAGCGTTGATACCGAGCGCGCGGGTAGCCGAGCCGACGTCATCGCCTGAACCAGCAGGATCATCCTGATCCGGCATCCAGATGGTGCCGTTGTTGATAATGGTGGAATCATCGGAAAAGCGCAGGAAGATCCCGAAGGCGAAGTAATCGTCGGCGGAGATGTATCCGTCGTTCTGAATAAACGCGCGCTGCACGCGGGAGATGTACATACCGTCTGCAAAGCCGTAACCGGGATAACCCGAGCCGACATTGTTACTGTCACCGCTGGTTTCGATGCGCCCCCTGTTGATGATCGTTATGTCAGAATGGGTGTGCCCCTTGCCGTTGGCACCGAAATAATAATAGGACCCGGCGTAGATTCCCGGGTATTCATCTGTTTCTATCGAGCCGGTTTCCTCGATAATGATGGTTTCGCCACTGTCGAAAAGATTTGGGTTACCCGTGCCATCATCACCGTTCGTAATGGTCTCGGGCCCGATGATCGTGATGTCCTGTGCAAGCGCCGCCGAAGGCGGGATGACAAGCGCCGTGGCCAGAAAGAGCGGACAGACGGACCGCCCGAACAGGGTTCCAAGAGAGGTCGAGTGCTTCAGCATTGATAAAAATTCCCAGCCGGTACAACAGTTGCCT
>JBCDEN010000305.1:0-5672 GCA_039179715.1 Pseudomonadota bacterium | reverse complement strand
TGACGCCGCTCCCGCCCGATGCGCCGGACATGATCCAGCACAAGCTTTTCTCGGGCGAGATGATGTGCTTTTACGACAGCGCCTGCACGCAACCACCCAAATCCGTTGAGGAATATCTTGCGGCCGAGAAAAGCTTGTGCTGGATCATGTCCGGCGCATCGGGCGGGAGCGGCGTCAAGAGCAGGTCGCACCGCACATCCCGCAAGAGGGAGACACTTGGTACGCCCGAAGGCTTGAATTCCAGTTTGAGGTCTACACCGTCCCGCAGGGCCTGCCGCACCAATTGTGGAAAAAGCAGATCCCGCTGCATGTCGTTGGCAGCCACGACAAAATGCATGTCTTCGGATCTCGGGTCGAACGGGCGCTGTTCGGTCAGCGCTTTCAGACCGTCCAGCACCTGCAGCACCGGGCCTTTTAGGGAAAGCGCCGTTTCCGTCGGCGTCAAACCCTGACCGGATCTGACGAAAAGAGGGTCCCCGAGGATCTGGCGAAGCTTTGCCAGTGTATGGCTCACCGCGGACTGGGTGACCTCCAGACGCTCCGCCGCGCGCGACACGGAAGACTCTTCCAGGATCACCAGGAAGGTGCGCAGGATCTGGCCGTCCAGATTCAAAAAATCGATTTTGCTCATATCTATTATGAATAGGCATGAATGGTTTCGATGTCTATCTGCGCGTAGTCTCTCGGTGACATTCTGGGAGGAAGCCATGAAAACGAAATCGCTGTTTGGCGCGGCCGCATTTGCGTTCGCGTCGATGATGCCGCTCGCCCTTTCGGCGGAAGAACTATCCGTCGCCAATTTCGTGCCGCCGCAGCATCACACCAATTCGGTCCTGTTCAAATGGTTCGGGGAAGAGGTGGAGAAACGGTCCGGCGGGTCGCTGACCATCAAGGTCTATCCGGCCGGTCAGCTTGGGGCCGGGCCGGTGCAGCAATACAAACGCGCCGTGGAAGGCGTCGCGGACATCACTTTCGGGCTCCAGGCCTATACGCCCGCGATCTTCCCGAAGACGATGCTGATCATTCCGCCGGGAAAGGCAACCAACGCGCTTGAAGCAACGGAACGGCTGCTGTCGGTCTATGACGAGCACCTTGCCGACGAATACGAGGACGTGAAGCTCCTCGGCGTGTTCACCGTTGCAGGTAACGCGTGGGCGGCAACCGGGGACTATTCCACGCTCGACTCCCTCAAGGGCACAAAAATGGTGCCCTATGCCGCCATGACGACACCGCTCGTCGAGGCGCTCGGGGCCGTGCCCGTGCAGATGCCCGTCACGGAGATGTATACCGGCCTCAGCACCGGGACTATCGACAGCACCACGGCCACCTACAACAACATGACCCCGCCTTGGAACTTCTGGGACGTGTCCAGCCACTTCATCGAGAATGTGCCGGTCCAGTTCGCCGTGTTCTTCGTCGCGATGAACAAGGAACGCTATCTGGAACTGTCGGACGAGCACCGGGCCATCATCGACGATCTTGCCGGTGAAACCTTTTCCATGATGGGCGCACAGAGTTTCCACGGGGCGGATGCCCGCTCACTGGAGGCCATGAACACCGCACCGCAAATGGAAAAGGTCAGCTGGATCAAGGTTTCCGATGACGAGCGCGCCAAGATGGATGCGGCCATCGCGGAGGGCATGAAGGCGATCTTTGCCGATTATGCCGACCGCGGCATCGGCAATGCCGAAGACATCTACAACGCGATCAACAAGTGATGGCACGGGCGGTCCCTGACCGCCCGCTTTTCGGGGAGGATCATCGTGTCCGATCTTTTTTGGATCAAGGCGTTCGACAGCTTGCTGACGTGGGTCGCCTTTGGTGTCGGCGGCGCCATGCTGGCTTTCATGACGCTGTTCGGCACGTGGAACGTGCTCGTCATGCGCAAGGTCATGAACGCGCCGGTCAGGGGCGCTGAAGATCTCATGATCCTGTCTCTGGTGATCCTCGTCGCCATTGCCATTCCGTTCGGTGGGCGGTGCGGCGCGCATATCGAGATCGAGGTGATGGAAAGCCGCATGTCGCCCGGTTTCGCGCGCTGGTCGATGTTTGGTCTGCGTCTCGTCGGCGGCGGCCTGATGCTGCTCATGGCGCTCGAGCTGGTCGAGGCAGGAAAGAAGGCGACACGGTTCGGCGAGACGACCCAGCAGCTGCTGATTTCCTATGAGCCCTTCTATTTCCTGCTCGCTCTTTGTGTCGCCGTTTATGCGCTCATCCTGGCAAGCGACGCGGTTCAACTCGTGCTGCGCGGCAAGATAAGCCAGATCAGCCTGGGGGAAGCGTCGTGATCAGCATGACTGCCCTCGGAGTGCTTGGCCTCCTCGCACTGTTCCTGCTTCTGGCGCTCCGCTTTCCGGTGGCACTTGCGATGATCCTGGTCGGGGTTGTCGGGACGGTGGTTGCCACAGCCAATCGATTTCTGCTGCTTGGCATGAGTTCCGATCAGGCCTGGTCGCGCGGCCTCAAGACGGCAATGTCGAATCTGTCCGGCGAGACCTTCGAAGCCGCGTCCAACTACAACCTCCTGGTCATTCCGATGTTCGTCCTGATGGGCAACCTTGCCGGAGTATCGGGCATGTCGGCGGATCTGTTCACCGCGGCCTACCGGTGGATGGGGCATATGAGAGGCGGTCTGGCATCGGCGACGATTGCCGCCTGTGCCGGCTTCGCCGCGCTGTCCGGTTCTTCGCTTGCCGCCGCCATCACCATGGGGCGGGTCGCGCTCCCGGAAATGAAGAAGTTCAACTACGCGGACAGCCTGGCAACGGGATCGGTCGCGGCGGGAGGCACGCTCGGGTTTCTGATCCCGCCCTCCGGCGGCATGATCATCTACGCGGTTCTGACGGAACAGAGCATCGGACGCCTGTTCATGGCGGGCGTGATCCCGGGCCTTCTGATGACGCTTCTTTTCATTGCGGCGATTTATCTGACCGTCCTGCGCAGGCCCCAAGCCGGACCACCCGGTCAGCGGGCAAGCTGGCCGGAGCGCAGATCTGCAACGCTGGCGGCGCTCCCGTTCGTTGCCGTGGTCGGGCTCACCATAGGCGGCATGTATACCGGTTTCTTCACGCCCGTCGAAGCGTCGTCCGTCGGCGCGTTTCTGACCCTTGTGGTTGCCCTCTGGCGCCGCTCGCTGACCTTGTCCGCGTTGCGAGAGGTGGTCCTTCAAACCGTGAAGGCATCGGCGACCGTCTTTCTCATCATCATCGGCGCGTTCATCTTCATACCCTTCATGTCGATCACCGAGCTGCCCGGCCAGCTTGTCAGCCTGATGACGTCGCTGCCGATCGGCGACTACGGCATCCTGCTGATCATCATCCTGATCTACATGTTTCTGGGCATGTTCCTGGAAGGCATCGCCATGCTGGTTCTGACCATCCCGGTGGTGCTGCCGATCATTGCCGCGCTGGACTTCGGCTTCGACCCGTCCATGGCAGACATGAAGATGATCTGGTTCGGGATTGTCGTGGTGATCGTGCTCGAGATGGGCATGATCTCGCCGCCGGTCGGCCTGAACGTCTTCGTCGTGAAATCCATCGCGCCGGGCGTTCCGATGGGGCAGATCTTTAGGGGCATCTGGCCCTTCTGGTTCGCCATGGCCTTCATGCTGCTGCTGCTCGCACTGTTTCCTCAAATCGCAATTTTTCTGCCTCAGACAATGGTGGGCTGACCTTGGGAGGGTTTTCATGAACAACGGCAAGACATTCATCGTGACAGGCGCGGCGTCGGGCATCGGAGCCGAAACCTGCCGCTTGCTGAAAGAGCAGGGAGCCACCGTCATCGGCGTTGATCGCAACGAAACAGGCAATGCGGACCGGTTTTTCAGGGCGGATCTGGCCGATCCGGCGTCCATCGATGCCCTGATTGCCGACCTGCCGGAAGGGACCGATGGTCTTGCCAATATAGCGGGCGTGCCGCCGACCATGGCCGCCGAAGCGGTTCTGAAGGTCAATCTCTACGGCTTGCAGCGGCTGACGCTCGGCCTCGTTCCGAAGCTGGCCGATGGCGCCTCGATCGCGAACCTTGCCTCATTGGCGGGTTTCGGCTGGCCCAATGCCGTCGATCAGGTCAAGCGCACTATGGACCTGTCGCTCGAAGACGATGTGGCCGCATTCTGCCGCGCGGAAGGCTTGAATGAGGCCGAGGGTGGTCGGTCCTATTTCCTTTCCAAGGAAGCACTGATCGTCTGGACCATGCAGAACCGCTGGACGTGGCGGGATCGCAATATCACCATGAACTGCATCAGTCCGGGTCCCGTCGATACGCCGATCCTTGGCGATTTCCTGAAGACCCTTGGGGACCGCGCCGAGGAGGATCGCAAGCACATGGACCGGCCGGGCACGCCTCGCGATATCGCCCCGGTTGTCGCCTTCGCGCTGAGTGATCATTCAAAATGGTTCCGGGGAGCCAACCTGGCGGTCGATGGCGGCATGTCCGGGCACATCCTGAGCAACATTCATCAGCTTTGAGGCAGACCATGAAGCAAGCGCTGACCGGCACGAAGAAACTCCACCACGCCCAGGGCCTTTACCTTGAAGGAATCCGGGACGGGAAAATCTGGGAAGCGCTGAACGCGCATACCGGTCACAGGTATACGCAGCATTCGACAGGCGTCGCCGACGGGCAACAGGGCTTTGCCGAGTT
Source organism: Pseudomonadota bacterium (assembly GCA_039179715.1). Taxonomy (GTDB): domain Bacteria; phylum Pseudomonadota; class Alphaproteobacteria; order Rhizobiales; family Stappiaceae; genus Roseibium. The sequence continues at coordinate 1,028 of JBCDEN010000305.1, read as the reverse complement.
TTTCGGTCCGTTCCTGGAGCGCAACCCGGTGCGCGAGATCGAGGTTGTCCGCGCCATTGAAGACGGTCGCCACGTCTTCCTGCATGTCTTTCAAAGCCTGAATGGCGGCGAAAGCAGGTGGGTCACCGGCGATCTCTTCGACACGGACGAAACCGACAGGGTGATCGAACATTGGGATGTCATCCAGCCCTTTGAAACCGGGACCGCGTCTGGCCGGACCATGATAGACGGCGCAACGGCAATCGAAGACTTGGAAAAGACCGAAGCCAACAAGGCACGTGTCCGGGATTTCTGCGACACCTGTCTTACCGGCGGCGCGTTCGAGCGCGCGTCCGAATTCATTTCGGCGGACACCTACCTTCAACACAATCCGTATGCTGATGACGGGCTGGCTGGATTTGCGGCCTATGCGGGAGAGCTTGCCCGGCGCGGCGAAGCGTTGCGCTACTGGAAGGTGCACAAGCTGATCGGGCAGGGCAACTATGTCGTCACCCTCAGCCATGTGCAGATGGGCAGGAGCCACTACTGCGTCTTTGACATCTTCCGGCTGAAGGAAGGGCAGATTGTCGAGCACTGGGACGTTACCGAAAAGATCCTTGCACCCGAGGAATGGGGCAACCAGGGAAAGTTCTGAGGACACGAGCATGACCAACATGGATCAAGCGATCACCACGGACATCTTCATCAACGGGGAGGAACGTCCGGCGACGGGAAACGCGGTCTACGACCTCTTCAATCCCGCCAGGCCGTCCGAGCTTGTCGGCCGTGCAGCAGCAGCGACCCGGGAGGACATGAACGCGGCCGTGGAAGCGGCGCACGCGGCATTTCCGGCTTGGGCGGCACTCGGCTTCGAGGAACGGGCACGCAGGCTGCGCGAGATCGCGTCCGCTCTGGTCGCGGACGAGGAAGACGTCAAGTACCGCTCCCGGCTCTTCACACGTGAGCACGGCAAGATCGCGCGCGAGACGCTTCTGGAAATGAGCCGCCTCGGGGATCGGTTCCTGCAGGCGGCAGCCTACGGAGAGCGG
>JBCDEN010000542.1:0-3487 GCA_039179715.1 Pseudomonadota bacterium | reverse complement strand
GTCGTGTTGTCCGACATGGCCGCCCCGACAACCGGCCACAAGCAGACGGACCACCTCAGAACGACGCACTTGTTTGAAATCGCAATCGACTTTGCACGACAGAACCTGGTACCCGGCGGGTCGTTTCTGGCAAAGGTCTTCAGGGGCGGAACGGAAAACGCCTTGCTTCGGGAACTCAAGCGCGAATTCAAGACGGTCGCGCATCTGAAACCCCCTGCGAGCCGCAAGGAAAGTCCGGAGCTCTATGTGATTGCAAAAGGGTTTCGCGGCAGCAGCCCCGATCCCTCCGATTGACCATCTGTGTAGGCGCCAACGAGGGAAAAACCTGAATGTATAAGGTGAAGAAGTTCGTAAAGGCGGTTGAAATGTCATGGAGTTCAGATTCAAGTACGCTCTGGACTGCCGAAAAACCGGCAGCCGGTCAATGCGGAGTTACGGCGCTGGTTGCCAATGATGAACTGGGAGCAGAGATCCTAAAGACGCGCTATGGCTCAATCTGGCATTTCTACAATCGGCTTGAGGGCAAGCGTCATGACTTTACGGAGAGCCAGTTCTCAGAACCGATCGGCTACGACGACATTCCGTCGACACGCGAAGAGGCGTTAGGTGACACCAACGAACGCCAATATGCCTTCTTGAGCAACGCGGTGAAGCACGCGCTGGCACAGGGAACGGCTGATTGAAAAACACGGGGTGGGAATTCCACTTTGCATTCTGTCACCTGCATGTTATTCACCCGCGCCAACTTCTCCGGCACAGCCGAAGCGACTCGTCAGACGCAGTCTTCCCGATCAAGACTGCGTTTCCAGCTATTTTAAAGGGGAATTGGCCATGGCATCCTTTTTCGTCCCAGCGACAGGGCAACAAGCACTGACCTTTGATGATGTCCTGCTGATACCCGGCCACTCGGAAGTCCTTCCGGGTGAGGTGGATCTGAAGACAAAGGTCACCCGCGAGCTTGAACTCAACATCCCGATCCTTTCATCGGCCATGGACACAGTCACGGAAGGCAGGCTCGCCATCGCCATGGCGCAGGCAGGCGGGATTGGCGTTATTCACCGGAACCTCACGCTCGACCAGCAGGCTGAGGAAGTGCGGATGGTGAAGAAGTTTGAATCGGGCATGGTCGTCAACCCGCTGGTCATCGGCCCTGAGGCAACCCTGCAGGATGCCCTCGACCTGATGAAGCGGTTCGGTATCTCCGGTGTCCCGGTCGTTGAAAACGGCGGGACCGGTGGCCAGACGACCGGCAAACTGGTCGGCATACTGACCAACCGCGATGTCCGTTTCGCCTCCGACAATCAGCAGCAGATCCGTGAACTGATGACGAGCGAAAATCTTGTTACGGTCAGCGACAATGTCAGTCAGGACGAGGCAAAGCGTCTTCTGCACCAGAACCGGATTGAAAAGCTGCTGGTGCTGGATGATGAGCGCAACTGCATCGGTCTGATCACCGTCAAGGATATGGAAAAGGCGCAGCTGAACCCCAACGCGTCGAAGGACGCACAGGGCCGGTTGCGCGTTGCCGCGGCCACGAGCGTCGGCGAAGAGGGATTTGCACGCGCAGAGAGACTGGTTGATGCAGGCGTCGACATGGTGGTGGTCGACACCGCGCATGGCCACTCCCAGAAGGTCCTCGACATGGTAAGCCGGGTGAAGAAACTGTCCAACTCGGTCCAGGTCCTTGCCGGCAATGTTGCGACATCCGAAGCGACAAAGGCCCTGATCGATGCGGGCGCGGATGCCGTTAAGGTGGGCATTGGTCCGGGTTCGATCTGCACGACGCGTATTGTTGCCGGAGTTGGCGTGCCGCAGCTGACCGCTATCATGGAGTCTGTGAACGAGGCCGACAAGCAGGGCGTTCCGGTGGTCGCCGACGGCGGCATCAAGTATTCGGGAGACCTTGCCAAGGCGATTGCAGCAGGTGCAGCCTCGGTCATGGTCGGCTCGCTTCTTGCCGGTACAGAGGAAAGCCCGGGCGAAGTCTACCTCCACCAGGGGCGGTCCTATAAGTCTTATCGCGGCATGGGCTCCGTCGGTGCCATGGCGCGCGGCTCGGCGGACCGCTATTTCCAGGCCGAAGTCCGCGACAGCCTGAAACTGGTTCCGGAAGGGATTGAAGGTCAGGTGCCTTACAAGGGGGCGCTCGGCAGCGTTCTCCACCAGCTTGCTGGAGGTTTGCGCGCAGCGATGGGATATGTCGGCGGCCGCAACATTCTCGATTACCAGGACAAGGCGCGCTTCGTCCAGATTTCCGGCGCGGGCCTGAGGGAAAGTCATGCACATGATGTCACCATCACACGTGAAAGCCCGAACTATCCATCCAGCGTTTGAGTTTGATTTTCCGGGCGCATCAGCGACGCGGAGCAAGGACCAAGGGTCAATATGAAAGACGGCGGACGCCTCGCGGCTGCAATAGAAGTTCTGAGCGAAGTCGAGAACCGTCACAGGCCGGTTCAGGCGTCGTTGAAGGACTGGGGAACGTCGCACCGGTTTGCCGGGTCGGGCGACCGTACTGCCATCGGCAATCTCGTCTTTGACGCATTGCGCAACAGGGGATCTCTTGCGGGTCTCATGAAAGATTCGTCTCCAAGGGCTGCCGTCCTGGCGACCTATGCGCTCACCTGGGACAAGGGGCTTGAGGCGCTCGGACAGGCGCTCGAGCGGGACCAGCATGCACCGGAGCAACTGACAGCGGCAGAGACGGCAACCCTCGCGGAAAAAAGCGCCGATGAACTGGCGCCATGGCAGCAGGCTGACCTTCCCGGTTGGTTGTGGCCGGAATTCGAGACCCTGTTTGGTGAGGATGCGGTGCGTGAAGGAAGCGCGCTTGCCGCCCGTGCGCCGATTGACCTGCGGGTCAACACGCTGAAAGCGGACCGGGACAAGGTCCTGAAACGAATCGCCCATACCGGAGCCGCCGCGACGAACCTCTCGCCACATGGCCTGCGCATTGTCGCAAAACCCGGAGCTGGCCGACTTCCGCATGTCCAGGCGGAAGAAGGGTATCAGAAGGGCTGGTTCGAACTGCAGGACGAGGCCAGTCAGCTGGCGGCCTGCCTGGCGCAGGCTCGGGCGGGGGAACAGGTTCTTGATTACTGTGCCGGTGGCGGCGGCAAAACCCTGGCTCTCGCGGCGTCGATGCAGAACAAGGGTCAGCTCTATGCTTTCGATGCTGATCGTCTGAGGCTTGCCCCGATCCATGAACGGCTGAAACGGGCAGGGGTTCGGAACATTCAGGTCAGAGATCCTGCATCGTCCACGCTGGACGACCTGGAAGGCCAGATGGACCTTGTCTTCATCGATGCCCCTTGCACCGGAACCGGCGTATGGCGGCGCCGTCCAGACTCCAAGTGGCGCTTGACGGAAAAAGCCTTGAACGACCGCATAGAGGATCAGCGCACAGTGCTTCAGCGCGCATGTCGATATGTCAAGCCGGGCGGGCGTTTGGCCTACGTAACTTGCTCTCTTCTGCCGCAGGAAAACC
>JBCDEN010000509.1:0-3747 GCA_039179715.1 Pseudomonadota bacterium | reverse complement strand
TCAAAAACCTCCTGGGCCTCCCGGATACTCGGTCTTGAAACGAAGGCGCCCCGGTTGCGGGCAATCGTGACGAGCCCGGAATGGGCAAGGGCCTGCAGGGCGGCACGCACAACGGTGCGGCTGGCGCCATAGATCTCCCCGACTTCATCTTCCGACAGCTTCATGCCCGGCGCGAGCCTGTGTTCCAGGATCGCGTTGTGCAGGTTCAGGCATATGTCGAGCGTGCGTCCAGGGGGGAGTTGGAAGGTCTCGTGCGTGGCGGCGGCACCAAATCCGTCTGGCGCTGTTATCGATCGGGCCATGCTGTCGTCATCACGTGTTGGTTTCGTATCCGTTTATATATCCTGATGTGCCCAATCGCAAATTAGATCGTATACAATTTTTCATCAAAATGTATTTTTATTTGACCATTTTTTGTGCACTTCGATTTCCTGCTCCAGGCAGTTTGGTACAGAAAATCCCAGAAATCAGCCGCTTTTCCGATTTGGCACAGCTCGTGCAAAAGGCATCTTCGATTTCGTCGATTTCGCAAGTGTGCCACATGAAAAATACCGAAGATCTCGAACTCGTCGCAACGACCAAGCGTTATGGTGACACGATTGCAGTCGATGCGATCAATCACCGTTTTCAGGCCGCGACCTATTCCTGCCTGCTGGGACCGTCCGGATGCGGCAAGTCCTCGACCCTGCGCATGGTTGCCGGTCACGAGCATGTCAGCGAAGGCGACATCCTTCTCGGCTCCAGCAACATCACCGACCTGCCGCCGGCCAAACGCGGCACGGCGATGATGTTTCAGAACTATGCGCTGTTTCCGCATCTTAGCGTCGTCGAAAATGTCGCGTTTTCACTGAAAATGCGCGGCGTCGACAAGGCGGCGAGGCGGGCCAGTGCAATGGAGCGTCTCGACCTTGTGGACATGGCCGACTACGCACAGCGCCTGCCGTCCCAGCTCTCGGGCGGACAGCAGCAGCGCGTTGCCCTGGCCCGGGCCCTGATCACCGAACCGTCGGTGCTGCTGCTCGATGAACCGCTATCCGCGCTCGATCCCTTCCTGCGTATCCGGATGCGGCTGGAACTCAAGAAGCTGCAGCGCGACCTTGGAATCTCGTTCATTCACGTGACCCATTCGCAGGACGAGGCGCTGGCGCTTGCCGACGAAATCATCGTTATGAACGGCGGCATCATCGAACAGGCCGGCGCGCCCAAGGACGTTTTCAACACACCTTTGACCGAATTCGTTGCCCGCTTCATCGGCGGGCACAACGTGCTGCGTATGGAAGGCGGCCCGGTCGCGATCCGGGCCGACCGGCTCACGCTCAACAAATCCGATGCAGGAACCGCGGCCTACGAGGCCAGCGTGCGCGATGTCGAATATCTCGGCTCGTCCGTCAATGTGGCGCTCGCCGTCCCGGAAATCGGCGAGCTGACGGCAGCTGTGCCGGACAAGGTCTTCTTCAACGATCCGTTCGAAATTGGCGCGACGGTCTTCCTGTCCTGGAAGCCGGAGGACGCGCACAATCTGGCGGCGTGAAGCGCCGCTGCAATGCCCCTGTTCCAGGGGCCAAAACCTCCAAGGGGATGAGGAGTGAAGTCATGAAGAACACGACAGACAGGAAGGGCTTGAGCCGCCGGAGTGTATTGAAGGGCGGTGCGGCGGCCGCCGGCGCCGCACTCGGATCGGGAGCCATCACCGGGTTCCCGACCATCTGGGCGCAGAACATCAAGGACGTCACCCTGCGCCAGTTCGGCACGGGCGTTTCGAACCTGAATGAAGTCGCCGCGAAAGTGAAGGAAGACCTCGGTTTCACGCTTGAGATGACTGCTCTGGACAGCGACAGCGTTACGCAGCGCGCGGCGACCCAGCCCAAGTCCTTCGACATTGCCGACATCGAATACTGGATCTGCAAGAAAGTCTGGGGTGCAGGCAACCTGCAGCCGATGGACACGTCCAAGATCAAGAACTACGACAAGATCGTCGGCATCTTCAAAAGCGGCAAGCTGACGCCGGAATCCACCATCGCGCAGGGCACCGCACCGCACTCCGTCGGTTTCGTCGATGGGCCGGATGCAAAGACATTTGCAACCGGGGAAACGGGCTGGATGACCCTGATCCCGACGATCTACAACGCCGATACACTCGGCATCCGGCCCGACCTGATCGGCCGTCCGATCGAGAGCTGGACCGAACTGCTGAACCCGGAATTCAAGGGCAAGGCTTCCATTCTGGATATCTCCTCCATTGGCATCATGGATGCGGCGATGGTGTGCGAGGCGATGGGTGAGGTCAGCTATGGCGACAAGGGCAACATGACCAAGGAAGAGATCGACCAGACCATGGCGATCTTCACCGAGGCCAAGAAAAACGGCCAGTTCCGGGCCTTCTGGAAGAGCTTCGATGAAAGCGTCAACCTGATGGCGTCCGGCGAAGTGGTCATACAGTCCATGTGGTCTCCAGCCATCACGGCTGTCCGTTCGAAAGGTATCCCGTGCGTCTACCAACCCCTGAAAGAGGGCTACCGCTCCTGGGGAGGCGGCATCGGCCTGTCCAAGAACCTGTCCGGTCTGGAACTGGATGCGGCCTATGAATACATCAATTGGTATCTCGATGGCTGGGTCGGCGGTTTCCTGATGCGTCAGGGTTACTATTCCGCCGTTCCGGAAACCTCCAAGAACTACATGAGCGACAACGAGTGGGGCTTCTGGTTCGAAGGCAAGCCGGCGACCGAGGACATCGTCAACCCGTTCGGGGACGTGATGGAAAAAGCCGGTTCGGTCCGCGACGGCGGCGCCTTCTTCGACCGCATGGGTGCGGTCGCCTGCTGGAACGCGGTCATGGACGAAAACCAGTACATGGTTCGCAAGTGGAACGAGTTCATCGCAGCATGACGACGTCGCAAGTTGCTCCCTGCCCGGCGGAAAGCCGGGCAGGGGCGGTTTCTTCCAATCCAATAGAAAACGCAAAGTCACGCAGGCTCGACCCTTCGCGGCAGGCCGAGCGGGTCAGCTGGCTGCTGTCGATCCCGCTTGTCTGCATTCTCGGGTTTTTTCTGCTCCTGCCGATTGCGATCATCGTTGTCGTCAGTTTCTGGAACTACAACGAGTGGTCGTTCTTTCCCGACTTCGTTCTGGACAATTATGCCTTTCACCTGACATCGCCGGTGACCTGGGCGACCTATTTGAAGACGCTGAAATTCATGGCGCTGACATGGATTTTTTGCGCGGTGATCGGTTTTACCATCGCCTATTTCCTTGCCTTTCATGTGCATACGCTCCCGATGCAGGTGACGCTTTTCCTGCTGTGCACGATCCCGTTCTGGACGTCCAACATCATTCGCATGATCTCGTGGATCCCGTTTCTCGGCCGAAACGGGATCGCCAACTCGACACTGATCCAGTTGGGGGTCATCGACCAGCCCCTGGAGTGGCTGCTCTATTCGGACTTTGCCGTGGTGCTTGCCTTTGTTCATCTCTACGCGCTGTTCATGGTGGTGCCGATCTTCAACACCATGATGCGCATCGACAGATCCCTGATCGAGGCCGCGCGCGATGCCGGCGCGAACGGAATTCAGATCCTGACCAATGTGATCCTGCCGCTTGCCAAGCCGGGCATCATGATCGGATCGATCTTCGTCGTCACCCTGGTGATGGGGGATTTCATTACCGTACGGCACATGTCCGGCGGTCAGAGCGCCTCGGTCGGTCGGATCATTTCCAACGAGATTTCTCTGCTTCAGTACCCGGCTGCCG
>JBCDEN010000819.1:0-1844 GCA_039179715.1 Pseudomonadota bacterium | reverse complement strand
CCCTGAATGATCTGGTCATAGGCCGGGCGATGGACCCAGGGCCCGTCCTGGCCGAATCCGGAAATCGCACAATAGATCAGCTGCGGGTTTTGTTCTTTCAGCTTATCGTAGCCGACGCCGAGCCGATCCATCACCCCGGGACGGAAATTCTCAACCAGCACATCCGCCGTCTTGACGAGCTTCAGGAACAACGCCCTGCCCTTCGGATGCTTGAGATTGACCGTAACCGATTTCTTGCCCGCGTTCTGGGCGAGAAAGGAAACGCCCATCCCCTTGTCGTTCAGCTCAGGGTCGGCACCGAGCTTGCGCGCCAGATCGCCCCGGCCGGCGGCCTCGACCTTGATCACGTCCGCCCCCAGATGCGCCAGATGATGGCAGCAAAAGGGGCCGGCGAGCACATTGGTCAGGTCGAGGACCCGGATCCCTTCAAGCGGTTTCGACACCAGGCACGGTTCCTTTATGCGGCCGTCAATCAATCCCCGTCGGCAACGCCTTCAGCGCGCAGCCGTGCGCGTCTTGCCCGGTAACCCGGCAAGACCACGAGAGCAACGGCAAGGATCAGCAGTCCCAACGTCATCGGACGTTCCCAGACAAAGCCCACACCGTCATAAAGCTGCATCGCGCGGGAGAAGTTGTTCTCAAGCAGCGGACCGAGAATGAACCCGATCAGCAGCGGTGCCAGCGGGTAGTCCGCAAACCGGAACAGCGTGGCACAGATGCCGAACCCGACCAGGATCAGAAGCTCGGTCGCGTTGTTCTGCCCGATATAGGCACCCATCAAGGTGAAGAACAGGATGAACGGAATCAGGTAATTTCGCGGAACCGCCAGGACTTTCGCGATATAGGGGATCAGCGGAAGGTTCAGGATAAGAAGAACCAGGTTTCCGAGATACATGGAGATGATCACCGCCCAGAAGATCTGCGGCTCGTCCACCATCAGGCGTGGACCGGGGCTGACATTGAGCGCAATCAGCGCCCCAAGCAGGATCGCGGTCGTGCCCGAGCCTGGAATACCAAGGGTCAGCAGCGGCACGAATGATCCGGTACAGGCGGCGTTGTTCGCGCTTTCCGGCGCAGCGATGCCCTTGACGGAGCCCTTGCCGAACTGCTCCTGCTCTTCCTTTGAGGCTATGTTGCGCTCAACGGCATATCCCAGGAACGATGCGATTGTCGCCCCGGCACCCGGCAAAACGCCGATGAAGAAGCCCTGGAGCGACTGGCGGCCGATCACCGGTGTGATGCTGCGGGCTTCTTCGCCGGTAATCCGAAGGTTCTTGATCTTGCCGCCGTCGCTGCCGTCCCCTGTCTTGGAGCGGTTCGGGTCGAGCACGAGGAAAATGGCTTCCGGCAAGGCGAACATGGCCATCGCGAGCGTGATGAAGCCGAAGCCCGACTGCAGGTCCATGACGCCCATGGTGAAGCGTGGCGCGTTGAAGAGCACGCCCTCCCCGACCGTTGCCATCATCAGGCCGAGGAACGTCATGAGGAGGGCCTTGCCCACCTGTCCGGTTCCGGCAAAAGCGGCGATCGCCGACAGGCCGACAACCATCAGGGCGAAGTATTCGGATGAATGGAATAACAGCGCGACGGAAGCAAGCGCCGGCGCGAACACCATGAGCAAGACCGCGCCGATCGTGCCGCCGGCGAAGGATGAAATGGCCGCAACCGTCAGGGCCTTGCCCGCCTGCCCCTTGCGGGCCAGCGGATAGCCGTCGAAGGACGTGGCAACGGTGGAGGCAACACCCGGTGCGTTGATCAGGATCGACGAGGTCGACCCGCCGAAAACCGCACCGTAATAGACACCCGCCAGCAGGATCAGCGCCGCGGACGGATCGCCGATCGTG
>JBCDEN010000605.1:0-3118 GCA_039179715.1 Pseudomonadota bacterium | reverse complement strand
GGGCTATGAAGGCGAAAAGGCCGAGGAATATGCCAAGGAAGTCGTTCGCGCCGACTTCGAGGAGCCGGGCGACGAGGACGTGTTCCGCAAAATCCGCGCCGATTTCGATGCCAGCAGCATAGACCAGTCCGACCACCAGATCCGCCGCAACATGGACGAACTGATGTCCACGGCAATCGAGCAGCTGCAGAACGAAGGCTGACCAGGATTTCGAAATCCGGGATTCCAACGCAAAACGCCCGCCGAAAACGGCGGGCGTTTTTTGTTTCAGGGCTTTTTGCCGGACCGTTCATCTGGCAATGGCGCTGAAAGGGCCGGCGGCGTGTGAGACGGATGCGCGGGCACATCTTCCCCATGCGGACACACCCTTGTCAGGTGCTCCGGTCGAAAAACCGATTCGGGCGTCTTTGGTCCCGGACCTGAAAGTCAGGTCCAGGCGATGGCCGTTCCGATCAGGACAAGGCCCATGCCGGTCAGTTCACGAACCGAGTAATTTTCACCAAAATACAAATGGGTCATCGCACCGATGAAAATCACTTCGGCCCCGAGAATGCCGATATAGATCAGGCCCAGTCGTTCCTGCCTCAGGGCAAACACTTCAAAAGCGCCTGCCGTCAGGAGTGCGGCTCCGATTATCAGCACCAGACCGATACTCGGAAATTCCGCCAGGGACTTCATTGCGACCATTGCTACACTGTAAAAAAACGCCGAAATGAGAGCGAGTATTGCAACAGAATTGATCATATTTCCAAATAAAATAAATTTACATTACGTAAGGTAAGTGGGTTGTAGCGAACGGTCAAGGAAAATGGACCCGCAAGCCTGTTTTTTCACCGTTTGGCACTCAAGCGGAAAGCATTGCCCAAGGCATTGGCAGTTTCTGGGGGCATAAGCAAACACAAGTCAGACGCGCCGGAGAGTGAATTGGCCGTGTGAACGGTTTTGTTGCGGACCGGGCTTGCGAACCCGGCCCATGCACGATTTGATCGCGGCAACAAATGGGAGTTGAGCCGTGACCGACAAAACGTTTCTTGCCGACAAAATGCGTTCCGGAAAGCCGGTCGTGACCAGCTGGTGTTTCCTGCGCTCCGCCATGATCCCGGAAATCCTGGCGCGGGCCGGATATGATGCGGTGACGATCGACATGCAGCACGGCATGTATGACTTCGATGCGACTGTGGATGCCTTTACCCATATCGCGCTGGGCGGGGCGCACCGCATCGCGCGCATCCCGGTTGGCGACAATGCGCTTGCCGGACGGCTGATCGACATGGGCGCGGAATGCATCATCGCTCCGATGATCAATTCGAGGGAAGATGCGGAAGCGTTTGCGCGCGCGCTCAAGTACCCGCCACTCGGCGACCGCAGCTGGTCACCCCGGCGTGCGGTCATGCTCACGGGCCAGTCAAACGATGAATATCTGAAGGCGTCCAATTCCCAGACGATCGGGCTCGCCATGGTCGAGACGCAGGAGGCCATCGACGCGTTGGACGACATTCTGTCGGTCCCGGAACTGGATGGAATTTTCGTTGGTCCCAGCGATCTGTCGCTGTCGCTTTCGAACGGCGCCGCCTTGGATCCGAATGGTGCAGCGACGGCCGAGGCGTGTGCCCGGATCGCCGAAAAAGCGCGAGCGGCGGGCAAGCTTGCCGGGATCTTCTGCCTGAGCGGGGAGAAGGTTGAAGAGGCCGTTTCAATGGGCTACCAGCTGATCTCCCACGGCATCGATACGCTCTTTGTCGACGGCGCGGCGCGCAATACCCTGGGTGAGGTGAGTTGGCTGAAGGACCGGGTCGCCGGGAAACCTGGGGCCGAGTACTGAGCGGCTCCCTGTTCGTCCGCCGTGCCGGATTGGCCCGGTTTACCCGAGCCGCTTCATGAAGTGGGCGAAGGACATCATGCCCTCCGGCCAGGGGCCGTGGCCGCTTTCCACATTGATGTGCCCGGCCTCGCCGGCATCCTGAAATGTTGCACCCCAGGCATTCGCGAGGTCTTCGGCGCGTTCATAGCCGCAATAGGGATCGTTCCGGCTGGCGACCAGATGCGAGGGAAAGGGCAGGGGATCGCGCGGGATGGGTTTGAAATCGCCGCCGTCAAACTCGTCGACCAGACCGTCCCTGTCCCAGTCCGACGGGGCAACAAGATAAGCGCCTCTGACCTTGTCCTTGAGGACGTGGGCACCGTGCGCCACAAGAATGCAGCCGAGCGAATGAGCCACCAGAACCACCGGACGCTCTGATGTTTCGACGTCGCGCACCAGCGCGTCCAGCCAGTCCTTTTTGCTCGGAGCGTGGAGCTCTGCCTGCTTGACGACGCGCGCCGTCGCCATCTTGTCACGCCAGCGCAACAGCCAGTGGCCCGGCAGCGTCTTGCCGTATCCCGGAATAAGCAGGATGTCCGTCTCTGATATTTTCATCGCCAAGTCCCGGTGTTCGTTCCCGTCAACTCAAAGGGCCGTAAAATCCGTGTTTCAGGGCGCGTGCCCAGCCCGGCCGGCCGTTCTTTTCCGCCTCGCGGCTGGCCGCGTCCCAGTCATAGCTGAGGATACGTTCCTGAAAATTCCAGTGCTTGCCCGCCTTTGTCATTACCGCGTAACGCGCGTGGGGACTGCCGACCTCCATCTTGTGCCGGTGCGGATGGTCGTCCTCATAGGAGGGAAGACCGACGCTGCCGGGGTTCAGGATCGTCTGGCCTGTCGCGTTCAGATGAATGAGCCTTGGAATATGGGTGTGACCGCAGCAGATGACAGGTGCGGCCTCGGTGCCGATATCCGCTAGCAGCGTGTCTTCATCGGGAAGATGCCCCTTCGGCCCCTCGACCTTCTCGGTCAGGTATCTGTTGTCGTCGTCCGGTGTCCCGTGGCAAAGGAAAATGTCGTCGCCGAGGCGGATCGTTGCTCGCGTCGTCCCGAGCCAGTCACGATTCTCGCTGCTCAGGCGCTCGGCGGCAAAGGCGTCTGTCAGTCCCATTTTCTCAAATGGATCTTCAAGCAGGAAGCGGTCGTGATTGCCGCGCACGGTCGGCCAGTCTTTTTCCCGCAGAAGTGTCGCCGTCTCATCGGGCCAGAGCGGACCGGAAACGCAATCGCCCAGATTGACGATCATGTCCGGGCTCTCGT
>JBCDEN010000411.1:0-4502 GCA_039179715.1 Pseudomonadota bacterium | reverse complement strand
CGGCATCTCTTCATGGCGCATCGGCTGCACGGCGGGCAGTTTCGAATTTCCGGCGCTGCGCGTGTGGACTGATGCCGAGGGAGAAGAAGGCGACTGGTCGCGTCCGCTCAAACACGAGATCATCGAGACCGAAAAGGTCAATCCGCTTCACGAGCAATTGACGCATTTCGCGAGCCTGATCCGGCAGGAAGGCACTATACCGAAGGTTTCCGGCCGCGACGGGCTCGACGCGCTGCGCCTCGTGGAGGCCGTACGCACGGCAGCGCGCACCGGCCGTCCCGTCGTGGCAGGCGCTCCGGCGCGAAACGCAAGCATTGTCTGACAACTTTATGAATTGAGGAACGATCATGAGCAAACCCAAGATTGGCTTTATCGGCATCGGCTTGATGGGCGCGGCTATGTGCAACCGCCTTCTCGACGAGGGCTATGAACTGACAATTGTCGCCAACCGGTCACGCGAGCGCGTTGAGGCCCTTGTTGCCCGTGGCGCAAGCGAAGTGACATCCGCACGCGAGGTGGCAGAGGCGAGCGATCTGGTGATGCTTTGCGTCGACACCTCCGTTTCCGTGGAGAGCAGGATGTATGGTTCCGAGGGCGTGATTGCCGGGCTCGCCCCGGGCAAGATCGTGATCGACTTCGGAACATCCCTTCCCGCATCCACGAAAAAGATCGGCGCAGCGGTTGCCGAAGCCGGCGCTACTTATCTCGATTGCCCGATCGGGCGCACGCCCTCTCATGCCCTGGAAGGCAAACTCAACTTGATGTGTTCGGGGGACGTGACCGCCTATGAGCGCGTGGAAGCGGTCCTCAACGACCTGGGGGAAAACGTGTTTCACCTGGGCGAACTCGGCACCGGCCACACAATCAAGCTGATCAACAACTTTTTCGCCCAGACCGTTGCGAACGGCATGTCGGAAGCCTTTGCCATGGCCGACAAGGCCGGCGTCGACCGTCAAAAGGTCTATGACGTAATGGCGGCCGGCCCGCTCCATTCCGGCATGATGGATTTCGTCAAGGCCTATGCGATCGACAACGACCCCGACAAGCTCGCCTTTTCGATCCGCAACGCGCGCAAGGACGTCGGCTACTACACGGACATGGCTGAAAGCCTCGGGATTGAGTCGATCATGGCAGCAGGTGCGAAAAAGGCGCTCGACCTTTCCATAGACGCAGGCAGAGGCGATGAATTCGTTCCGCTGCAGGTCGACTTTTTCGTCCAGCACTTCAAGGCGGGCGGCGACGAATAAGCCGGCTGGCCATGGCGCGATTCGCTTCCAGGACGGTCGAGGACAAACCATTCCTCGGTATCGTCCTGATCCTCGTTGCCTATCTGGCCTTCGCCTACATCGACACGAGCTCGAAATGGTTGGGCGTCCTGGGTCTGGGCGCCTTGCAACTCGCCTTTATGCGCTATTTCGGCCATTTCGTGATTTCCATGGGCCTGTTCGCCGCGAGCGACTTCGACTTCAGGCAGTTGCGCTGCGAACGTATCTGGCTTGTGATCCTGCGCGGCGCACTGCTGACCGGGTCGACCGTCTTCAATTTCATCGCCCTGCGCTACCTGCCGCTGACGCTTACATCGACGATTCTGTTTTCGTCGCCGATCATGATCTGCGTCCTGTCCTGGCCACTTCTGCGCGAACGCGTCGGGTTGATCCGATGGTCCGCGGTCGCGCTCGGCTTCGCAGGTGTGGCGGTCGCCATTCGTCCGTTCGACGATGACTTTCACTTCGCCGTCCTGCTGTCGCTGGCCGCCGCCTTTTGCTTTGCGCTTTATTCCATTCTGACCCGGAAGCTCGCCGGCGTCGTTCCCCCGGACACAATGCAGTTCTATACCGGGTTTGTCGGCACATTTGCGCTGATGCCGTTTGCGATACTTGAATGGCAGAACCCGTCGACGGGCTTTCAGTGGACTGTCCTGCTCGGGTTGGGCATCCTGGGCTGGGTCGGACACCAGTTCCTGACCAATGCGATGAGCTTTGCGCCGGCCAATCTTCTGATGCCCTTCGGCTATGTCTTCATTCTATATCTGACGGCCTCGAGCTATGTCGTCTTTGACCAGATCCCAGACCGGTGGACGGTGATCGGCGCGACCATCATTATCGTTTCAGGGATGATCATCTTCTACCGCGAACGCGTGCTTTATGCGCGCCGTCTGGACGCAATCAAGCGGGACAGTCCGGGTGATTGAGCGGCAATCGCGATACGCGGTGCGCGTTCGCTCCTCTACTTCACGCCGTTCACGTTCAGGTAGACCGAATAAAGCGAACTGGTACCGGCAATGAACAGCCGGTTCAGTTTCGGCCCGCCGAAGCAGACATTGCCGACCATTTCCGGGATGCGCACCTTGCCGATCAGAACACCGTCCCGGTTCAGGCAATGAACGCCGTCGGCGGCAGAACTCCAGATCCGGCCGTCGCGGTCAAGACGAAACCCGTCGAAAATGCCGCTGGAGCATGCCGCGAACACACCCCGGTCTTCCAGGGACTTGCCGTCGCTCCCGACCTTGAATTTCTCGATATGTGCCGGTCCGTCCTCGTCATGGGTAATACCCGTGTCGGAAACAAACAGCCATTGCTCGTCTTCGGAAAAGGCAAGCCCGTTGGGCTTGAAAAAACCGCCGGCGGCAAGCGCCACCGCGCCGCTCTCCGGGTCCACCCGGTAAACATTGCAGCTTCCGATCTCGCTTTCCGCGCGATCGCCCTCGTAATCCATCAGGATCCCGTAGGACGGATCTGTGAACCAGACCGAACCATCCGACTTCACAACAACATCGTTGGGCGAATTCAGCCGCTTTCCGTCCCAGTGCGAGGCGATCACGCTGACCGAACCGTCATGCTCGGTGCGCGTCACGCTGCGGCTCAGGTGCTCACAAGTCACGAGCCTGCCCTGGGTGTCCACCGTGTTTCCGTTGGCATTGTTGGAAGGACGCCTGAACTCCGAAACAGACCCGTCGGTCTCGTCCCAGCGCATCATACGGTTGTTGGGAATGTCGGACCAGACGAGATAGCGGCCTGCCGGAAACCAGGCAGGTCCTTCCGACCAGCGCGCGCCCGTCCACAAACGTTCAACCCGCACGTGACCGACAAAACAGGCTTCAAACTCCGGCTGTATGACTTCGAAACCGGTTCCTTCCAAAACACCAAACATCATGTTTCCCGTTGCTTTTTGAATGACTGTTGCGGGAAGTCGGGCCGCCGTGTCCCCCATCCCTGTTTTTTCATCCTGTTTCCCGGATGCCCCGGGTCGGGCCCCCAGATTGCCTGATAGGTATCGACCGCGCATCCGAGCCGTTGTAGATAGGCTGCCCCAACGAGAAGAATGCTCCACCAGCAGACAAGGCTGAGCCACATCCAGTTGGGAGCGTTTGCTCTCCACAATCCGCTCGCGATCGCGCCGACCATCAGGATCAGGGCAAGATAACCGCACCCCTTGTGAACCGCCTCAAAAATCAGCCGGTGCCGGGTCATATCGTAGTGATCGCCGCGCAGGGAACCGTTGGGCTGCCGGTCGGTCGGACCGCCCTTGCTCCCGCGCAGCAGGCCGGAAAACGCCTGCACCATCGCCAGGGCAAGAACGGCATAACCGAAGAGGCGGTGCACCACGGCCGTGCCGCTGTTTTGGGAGGACATCAGGATGATCGCGAGCCCGACGACGGACAGCGCCACCACAAGCGACTGGGAGATCCAGTGACTGCGCCACCAGATCTTGCTGTCCAGTTCACGCGGCCAATCCTGACCCGGCAAGACCTTGAAAAAGCGCGCCATCATGATTGCAAGCGGAGCAAGGATGCCCCAGCTCAGGACCATGAACCGGGCATGCCAGGACAGGGCGAGGCCGATTTCATGAGGTCTGGCCGCATCCATCGGGGATATCAGCCACTCCAGTATCATCCCTTCACGGCCCCTGCCGTCATGCCGGTGATGATCTGCTTGGAGGCAACGAAGGTAAACAGGATCGGCGGAATGGCCAGCAGCATGCCGGTTGCCATGATCACACCCCAGTTGATGTCGTACTCGGTGATCGAGTTCACGATCGTGACGGGCACCGTGCGCGTCGAGCGTCCCGACAGGGCATTCGCCAGAAGGAACTCGTTCCAGGCGATCCGGAAGGTGAAGATCGCCGCTGCGGCGAGGCCGGGCTGAATGATCGGCAGCACCACGAGGAAGAACACCTGGAACGGATTGGCACCATCCATGCGCGCCGCTTCTTCAAGCTGTATCGGCACCTGCACGATGAAGCTCTGCAGGATCCAGATCACGAAGGGCAGGTTCATCGCCGTGTAGATCAGGATGATGCCGGAATAGGTTTGGTCGAGCCCGTACTGGAAGGTCCAGATACCGAAGACCGGAACGAGCAGAACGGCAGGCGGAACCATGCGCATCAACAGTGTGGTCATGGAGACGGTACCGCGCCCCATGAACTTGAAACGGACAAGCGCATAGGCAGCCATGCAGCCGATAGTGAGCGTCAGACCGGTCGAAATCAGCCCGACGATCAGG
>JBCDEN010000033.1:0-12721 GCA_039179715.1 Pseudomonadota bacterium | reverse complement strand
GTCGACATAGATCAGCCGGCGTGCCACTTCACGGGCGGCAGGCCGTTCCTCGATCACCTCAATGACCGGTGCGAACGGCTTGTTCATAACGACGCTGCCGTCGACAAAGCAGTGCTGCGCCGTCTTGTCGGGCGTCAGGCAGAGCTCCCGGCTCAGGAACGTATCGCGTTCCGGCCAGTCGAAGTCATGCCGTGCAAGTGCGCGATCCATTTCGGCAACCGTTGCCGGCGGAAACGCGCCTGGAAATGAAGAGGTTGCCCTGGCCGTAAAGACCAGCTCGGGAATATTGTCCGCGTCAAACTGGCTGTCGACATGGCCCTTGCTGCGGTGAACCGCGTGAAACTTCAGGATACGCCTGTGATCCCACTCTTCGACAAAGGCCGGATCGTCGAGCAGGATCCGCCGCTTGACCCCATTGTAGTCGGTGATCGTGACGAACAGATCCAGCGTCTGTCCGCGTGGGATAAGGGTCCGGTCGGCCTGTTTGCCGCTTTCCATCTTTCGGCAGGCATCGAGCATCCAGCCGATGAAACGCTCACCTGAAAAGGGCGGAGAAAACCATCTTGCCTGCATGAACTGCCGCAACTTGTCCCGCGTTTCCTCATTCTTGATCTGCTTGTCGAGCCGCGCGGAAATAAGCTGGTCGAGAACCGGCGAGATCGACAGTTTCAGATAGCGCGACAGGCCGGTCTGTGGCCGCGACAATCGGGTCACGTCGGCATTTTCCAGCCACATCTCGCTATGGCTCTCCAGCGGCAGGTCATGCGCGATGGCGCGTGCGAGCATGATGCCGTTGACGCCTCCCGCCGATGCGCCGGCAATCGCGTCGACGACGACCCGGATATCGGCGGTGCCGGACAAGAGGTCAAGGAGGTTCTGGTAGGCATGCTGGACAGGCTGCAATTCGCGGGCGTCAATCGGTGGTGCAGTTCCGCCGTTGCGGTCAAGCCGGAAGCTCGAAGCGCGCACCAGGTTCAGGATCTCACGGCTCACACCGTGCATGTAAATGGCCAGCGAAACGCCGCCATAGAGCACGAGCGCAAGTCTGAGTTCGATTTCCTTCATGCAGCTACCATGCGGGAGATCACTCCCGGTCTGGGCCGCTTCCGCGTCCCCGTTGATTGCGAAAGCGGTCCGAGTGTTGTTTGAACGTGGCCCGGATGACGGCCTGGCCTGAAATCAGTTTCTCTTCCTAGCAGAAAAGAATTTCCATATTCCTTAAGTGGTTATGGAGCAGGTGAAAGGAAGCGTTTGATCAGCTGATCCCGATCATATCTGATCACACAATCGCGGGTTCGCGCGTGATGGCCGCCAGCTTGCTGACCGACGCGTAGCGCGGCTTCAGCCCCGCTCACGCCGCAGCTTGCTCCAGTATTCGAGCCGTTTGCGCAGGTCTCTTTCAAAGCCGCGCTCCGGCGGATCGTAATAGGTTTGGCGGCTGAGCTGTTCGGGAAAGTAGTCCTGCCCTGAAAACCCGTCGGGCGCATCATGATCATACTGATACCCGGCCCCGTATCCCTCTTCCTTCATCAGCTTGGTGGGCGCGTTCAGGATATGTTTGGGAGGCAGCAGAGAACCGCTGGATTTTGCATCGCGCATCGCCGCCTTGTAGGCAACATAAGCGCCGTTGGACTTGGGCGCGGTGGCGACATAAATCACCGCCTGCGCAAGCGCCAGCTCTCCTTCCGGAGACCCCAGCATCTGGTACGCATCCCGCGCCGCATTGGTCTGGACGAGCGCATTCGGATCGGCAAGGCCGATATCTTCCACCGCCATCCTGATCAGGCGCCGCGCCAGATACATGGGATCTTCGCCGCCATCGAGCATGCGGCAGAACCAGTAGAGCGCCGCGTCCGGATCAGAGCCGCGTACCGATTTGTGCAACGCGGATATCAGATTGTAGTGACCGTCGGCGCTCTTGTCGTAGATCGGCGCGCGGCGCTGCACGATCTCCTGAAGACGCTCCGCATTAAAGACCTCGTCTTCCGCCGCTGCCCGCCAGACATCTTCGGCGAGCGTCAGAGCGGACCGCCCGTCCCCATCGGCCATCCGGATCAGCACCTGCCGCGCCTCGTCATCCAGCGGAAGCTCCCTTTCTTCCGTCTGTTCGGCGCGTGCCAGCAGCGCTTCCAGCGCCTCCAGGGAAAGCGAATGGAACGTCATGACGTGCGAGCGCGACAGCAGCGCGGCATTGAGTTCAAAGGACGGGTTTTCCGTTGTCGCACCGACAAGCGTGATCGTGCCGTCCTCCATCACCGGGAGAAAGCTGTCCTGCTGCGCACGGTTGAAGCGATGTATCTCGTCGACGAAAAGCAGCGTCGCCCGGCCGCCCATTCGTCTGGCGCGGGCCGCCTCGAACACCTTTTTCAGATCGGCAACGCCGGAGAAGATTGCCGAGATCTGCTCGAAGGCGAGATCGGTCTCATTGGCAAGCAGGCGCGCGATCGTCGTTTTGCCGGTGCCCGGCGGTCCCCAGAAGATCAGGGAGCCGAGCGTCCGCGTTTTCAGCATGCGCGAAAGCGTGCCTTCCGGCCCAAGCAGATGGTCCTGGCCAACCACGTCGGAAAGACGCGAGGGGCGCAGACGGTCCGCCAGCGGGCGCGGACCGGATTGCGCGAGACCGGATGCTTCGAAGAGATCGCTCACGGCCGACTTATCTCACTTCAAGCTTCGACACCTTGCCGTTGCGCTCAATCTCGAGAACCCAGACACGCGGCGGTGTCTTGGTGATCACCTCCAGCATCCGGGTCGATTCCACTTTCCGTTCGTTGACCGCGCGAATGATATCGCCGGGACGCATTCCAACCTGGTTGGCCGCTCCCCGGCGGTCGACGGACGCAACCACGACACCTTCAAATACGCCGCCGTCCAGGCCGAGTTCCTCGGCAACCGCCGGGGACAGGTTCATCACGGTAACTCCTTCAAACGGTGAATACTCACGCAACTCGCGGGTATCGCGCGGAACGGTCTCCGGCGCAGGTACCAGCGGCACGGAAAGCGAGACTTCCTGTCCGTCCCTGACAATCAGAAACTCGGACGTCTCGCCGATCATTTTCGTGGCAAAACGGTAGCCGAACGAATTGGGATCGATGACCTCCTTGCCCTCGATCTCCACCACCAGATCGCTCACCTCCAGCCCTGCATTATGCGCCGGAGAGCCGTCGAAGACAGCTGTGACGAGCACGCCCTGCGGCCGGTCGAGCGACAGCGCTTCGGCGATCTCGGCATTGACCATCTGCACCGTTGCGCCGAGCCACGGCCGGCGCACCTTGCCGCCCTGGTCCGCCGCCTGGGCGACGAAGCGGGCCATGTGGGCGGGGATGGCGAAACCGATGCCATTCGATCCGCCGGAGCGGGAGAAGATCGCCGTGTTGATGCCGACAAGATTGCCGGACATATCAACCAGCGCACCGCCGGAATTGCCCGGGTTGATGGCCGCGTCCGTCTGGATGAAGAACTGGAAATCGGTGACGCCGACCTGCGTCCTTGCAAGCGCTGACACGATGCCTTGCGTCACGGTCTGGCCGACACCGAACGGATTGCCGATCGCCAGGACGATGTCACCGACCTCAAGGCTGTCGGAGCTTGCAAAACTCACATGTTCGAACGGGCCTTCTTCGCGGATCTTGAGCACCGCCAGATCCGTGCGCTCATCCATCAGCACGATATCGGCGTCGAATTCCCGGCGGTCGCTAAGCGCCACGCGCACGGCATCCGCGCCCTTGATGACATGGTGGTTGGTGATCACCGTGCCGTCGGCGGAAATGATCACGCCGGAGCCAAGCGATGATTCCACCCGCTCTCGCGGACGGCTGTTGCCGGCACCCGGCTGACCGAAAAACCGGCGGAAAAACGGATCTTCGAAAAACGGGGACACCCGCTGCCGCTGAACCACTTTCCTGCTGGCGTAGACATTCACCACAGCCGGCGCGACCTGTTTTGCCACCGGGGCAAAGGACAGCTTGATCTGGGCTTGGCTCTGCGGAACCAGTCTCAGGTCCGCTGGCGTCGGGTCGACCGCCTGGGCGAAACTCGCCGTCGCCAGAAGACCCGTCAGGGCTGCAAGCAGAATACGGCACAAAGGTCGAAACCTGTTTGAGTTGGTCAGACGCATTGACGGGCCCCTCTTTCGAATCTTCCTGGCTATCTGCGATACATGGCAGATAGGGTGCAAAAGAGGCAATTACAAAAACAATGGGCCGCCGAAACTCCGGCGGCTCATCAAAATTTCGTTCAGTGCAGGATCAGGCGGACCGAACCTGATCGAGAAAGCTGCGTACTTCCGTATCCAGCTGCTCCGCTTCCGCCGCCATCTGCGCGGCTTCCTCGGAAAAGTTCTGGGCGGCCATGTTGGTATCATTGGAAAGCGCGGAAACGTTTCGAATGTCCTCGGTAACCTTGGAGGTACCGCCGGCTGCACGCTGCGTATTCTCCGCGATCCCCTGCGTAGCGTAGCTCTGTTCGGTCACCGCCGCGGCAACCTCGCTCACCGACTTGGTGATCTCGTCGATCGTTTTCTGGATATCACCGATCGCCCCGACGGCATCGTCGGTCGCGCCGCGGATCGCGTCGATCTGCTGCTGGATCTCACCCGTGGCCTTGCCGGTCTGGGAGGCCAGATCCTTGACCTCGGATGCAACAACTGCGAAGCCCTTGCCTGCTTCGCCCGCCCTGGCCGCCTCGATGGTGGCATTGAGTGCAAGAAGGTTGGTCTGATCGGCAATATCGCTGATCAGGGTCACGACCTCGCCGATCCGGTTTGCAGCTTCGGCAAGAGACTTCACCGTCTCATTGGTCGTCTCCGCACGACGGGTCGCATCCGCTGCTACGTTCGATGACCGCTCGATCAGGGTTGAAATCTCCTGAATCGAGCTCGACAGCTGATCAGAGGCCGCCGCGATCGATTCCACTTCGGCAAGCGTTTCTTCGGACATTGTCGCAGCGTTGCCGGAGGTTTCACCGGCCGTATCGGTCATGTCGCGCATCTTGTTGGCCGATTCGCGCAGCGAGGCAGCCGAATGCGCAACCTTGTCAACGACGCTGCCGACCGTGGCCTCGAAGTCGCCGGCCAGACTCGCCAGCATTTCCTGGCGCTGTTCGGCCTGAACGCGGGCGGCATCCGCCTCTTCAGCGGCCCTTTGTTCGTTTTCTTCAGCGGCGTTCTGGCGGATCTGAAGCACGGCACGGCCGATGTCACCGATTTCATCCTTGCGTCTTGCAGCCTTGATCTCGGCCCCAAGATCACCGGCAGCAATCGCATTCAGGGCGCCGACAAGCGTCGACAGCGGACGCGTGATCGATCGCGAAAAGAACAGCGCGATGATGGCTGCGATCGCGATCGTGCCAAGAGACCACACGATCATCTGGTCGCGCATGTTGGTAACGGCGGCGAGCGTTTCGCTAACGCTTTTCTCCGCAACGACGGCCCAGGTTTGCCCCGCGAAATTCAGGGGACGGGCAACGATCAGATCATCAACACCATCTGCGCCGGTGACGATGGAAGCCGCGGCGCTGCCGTTCAAGGCGGCCATGACCGGTTCTGCCGTCGTTTTTGCCACAAGGGCCGTCGGCGCAGCGGCAAGCGGCTGGTCACTCAAAAGAAGTCCCTCCTGGTTGGCGACGTAAACCTGGCCCGTATCTCCGAGGTCATCCCTGTCTGCAACGATGTTGTTCAGGAAAGTCGAATCGAGCCGGACGACGGCAACACCGTTCAGGCTTACGGTTCCAAAGGAATTCATGTAGACGGGCGCTGCCAGAAACAGCGACCCCTCGCCTCCTGCCGCCTCGTAGGCAGCGAACGAGCTTGTCGCTACCTGACCTTCTTCGAGCTGCAGGGCAGCTTCAAAGGCGGACTGAAGACCGGAACCATCCGCGGTACTGTCGGCACCAAGCTGCGACAGGAATTCATTGCCCTTGGTTACCGAATAAAGCACCAGACCCGCAGGATCGATCAGGTAAATATCAGCATAACCGCCGTTCTTCCAGACACTGTAGAAGGCCGGATGCGCTTCGGAGTGACGCCAGGCATACATGGTCTTCTGATCGGCACCCGTAATCTCGGCGCGCTCTTCAGGTGTCTGCGGTGCGTGGAAAAGCCTGAGTATCTCGTCCTTTTCGTTGTTCAGACTCAAGGTTGCATTGGCAAGGTTGCTCATGGGATCCGCCACACCGGAGGCCAGGTTGACCGCTTCGGCCTTGGCCGCGCCCAACTTGCTTTCCAAGAGAGCGGACCGCGCACTGATGACCATACCCAGCTCCGCTTCGGCAGCCTTCTGCAGTCCGTCGCGGCCGGTCATGTATCCGATCACCCCGACCGCGGTGCACGCGGCAAAGGTCAGAACAATCATCAATGTCGGTATAACAAAAGAAAGTCGAAACGAGCTGGACGCCCCCTTCGATCCAGAGTTTTTCTTGCCAAACACAGTATTTCCCCAATCCCACTTCGTCCCACACGGGCGCAGGGAAAAACTAGGTTCAGTTCCTTAAATCATTGATAATCCGGAGAACTTTCTCACTATCTGAAACAAACCGATTTACTTCATCGCACTTCAATAAAAAAAGGCGGGCAAAAGCCCGCCTCTTGATCAGTACTCAAGATGCAACTTACGCTGCGTCTTCAGCCGCTTCTTCTGCTTCAGCGCGTGCGCGGTCATCGGCACCGCGTGCATCCGGGTCACGATCGACGAGTTCGATCACCGCCATCGGCGCATTGTCGCCATAGCGGAAGCCGGCTTTCAGAACGCGCGAATAACCGCCGCTCCGGTCCTTGTAGCGCTCGCCAAGCGTTTCAAAAAGCTTGGCAACCATGGCGGTATCGCGAATCTGCGAGATCGCCTGGCGGCGTGCGTGAAGATCACCGCGTTTGCCCAGTGTGATGAGCTTGTCGATGATCGGTTTCATTTCCTTGGCTTTCGGCAGCGTGGTCACGATCTGCTCATGCTTGATCAGCGACGCTGCCATGTTCGCGAACATCGCCTTGCGGTGGCTGGATGTCCGGTTGAGCTTGCGGCCGGATTTACCGTGGCGCATGGCCCTCTCCTTTATCTATCAGGCAGTCGGCTTGATCCTTTTAAGCACTTGCCCGGTTGAACCCTCAGGGACGCGTACGTCCCTCAATACTGATGGTCTTCGTAGCGCTTGGCGAGATCGTCGATGTTCTCAGGCGGCCAGTTGGCAACTTCCATACCGAGATGGAGCCCCATCTGGGCGAGAACTTCCTTGATTTCGTTGAGCGACTTGCGGCCGAAATTCGGTGTCCGCAGCATTTCCGCTTCGGTCTTCTGGATGAGATCGCCAATATATACGATATTGTCGTTCTTCAGGCAGTTTGCAGACCGGACAGACAGTTCCAGCTCGTCGACTTTCTTCAAAAGCGCCGGGTTGAAGGCAAGCTCGGGAACGGTGTCCTCTGCGACTTCGCGCTGCGGCTCTTCGAAGTTGACGAAGATGGAAAGCTGATCCTGCAGAATGCGAGCGGCGAAAGCCACGGCATCATCCGGCTTGACGGAACCATCGGTTTCGACAGTCAGGGTCAGCTTGTCATAGTCAAGAACCTGGCCTTCACGGGTGTATACCACCTTGTAGGAGACCTTCTTGACCGGCGAGTAGAGGCTGTCGACCGGGATGAGCCCGATCGGAGCATCTTCCGGACGGTTACGATCGGAAGAATGGTAGCCCTTACCCGTGTTCACGGTGAATTCCATGCGGATTTCAGCGCCCTCATCCAGCGTGCACAGCACGAGATCCGGATTGAGCACCTCAACATCGCCGACGGTCTGGATATCACCGGCGGTCACGACACCAGGGCCCTGCTTGCGCACGACCATGCGCTTGGGTCCCTCGCCTTCCATGCGGATGGCGATTTCCTTGATGTTGAGCACGATGTCGGTGACGTCTTCACGTACGCCCGGGATCGAGGAGAATTCGTGCAGAACCCCATCGATCTGAACGGCAGTCACGGCCGCCCCCTGCAGGGAGGACAGCAGAATACGGCGCAGCGCGTTGCCCAGTGTCAGGCCGTATCCACGCTCGAGAGGCTCAGCAACGACGGTTGCTGTAAAGCGCGGGTCGTGTCCCGGCTTGATCTCGAGTTTGGTCGGCTTGATCAGTTCTTGCCAATTTTTTTGAATGGTCACGTTTTCGTCCCTTCGGCTATCCCGCCCGGTTCTTCAGGACCGGGCCATTCTTTGCCATTTGGAGAAACAGGTACCTAAAGCCTGGAGCCTTAGACGCGGCGACGCTTGCGCGGACGGCAGCCATTGTGCGGAATCGGCGTCACGTCGCGAATGGACGTGATCAGGAAACCGGCAGCCTGCAGCGCACGCAGTGCGGACTCACGGCCCGAACCAGGTCCGCGGACCTCGACTTCCAGGGTACGCATGCCGTGCTCAGCGGCTTTCTTGGCAGCGTCTTCGGCAGCAACCTGAGCGGCATAAGGGGTCGATTTACGCGATCCCTTGAAACCCAGAGCACCTGCGGACGACCAGGAAATTGCATTGCCCTGCGCGTCGGTAATCGTGATCATGGTGTTGTTGAACGTGGAGTTCACATGCGCAACGCCGGAAGAGATATTCTTGCGCTCGCGGCGACGCACACGCGTCGTGTCTTTAGCCATTCTTGTGTCCTTGTTTTGATCTCGTCACTGCCGTAATGCCGGCAGCTCCACCACCAATCGCTTTGTGATGCTTATTTCTTCTTGCCGGCGATCGGTTTTGCCGGACCCTTGCGGGTACGTGCGTTCGTATGGGTCCGCTGACCACGGACCGGAAGGCCCCGGCGGTGACGCAGGCCGCGATAGCAGCCCAGGTCCATGAGACGTTTGATGTTCATGGCGGTGTCGCGGCGCAGGTCGCCCTCGACCATGTAGTCGCGGTCGATCGTCTCGCGAATCGACAGAACTTCGGAATCCGAAAGCTCATTCACGCGGCGGGACGCATCGATGTTGTTCTTCTCGATGATTTCCTGCGCGAATTTCGCACCAATGCCATGAATGTACTGAAGCGCGATAATGACGCGCTTGTTCGTAGGAATGTTAACGCCAGCAATACGTGCCACGTTTGTCTCCATGTGTTAGCGGCAACCCCGGAGGTTGACCGCAGTGGGTAAAGCCCGCGTCCGGTGGAGTCCGGCCCTTGCGGGGTACGAAATGCCGGGATGCTCCCGGCACAGAGAAGGCCGGTCCCACATGCGTGAAACCGGCTAAACTGTCTGGTAGAGCGCGTCGTTTACCGCTCTTAAACCGTCTCGTCAAGACCTTGAAGGACGGTTTCTATCGAAGCCGATACTTCGTCAATGGATTGCATGCCATCGACCACCGAAAGCAGCCCTGATTTCTCGTAGTAAGGCACCACGATTGCGGTATCGCGATTGTAGGCTTCCAGGCGCTGCTTGAAGACCTCGGGATCATCATCCTTGCGCACAGGCTGCCCTGCTGCCTTTGCATCCGCGGCGCGCTGGATGATCCGATCGACGAGTTGCGTCTGATCAACCCGCAGTTCAAGAACCGAATCCAGTTTCAGTCCGTTCTCGTTGAGCATCTGGTCCAGTGCTTCCGCCTGGGCAAGGGTGCGCGGAAAGCCGTCGAGAATGAAACCGTTCTTGGCGTCTTCCTCGGCGGTCCGGTCGCGAATGATGCCGACGACGATCTCGTCGGACACCAGGCCACCGGCATCCATCACGGCCTTGGCCTTCAAACCGACGGGTGTCTGTGCTGCCACTGCAGCACGAAGCATATCTCCGGTGGACAGCTGAGGGATGCCGTATTTCTCGACAAGGCGTGTTGCCTGTGTCCCCTTACCCGCCCCAGGCGGTCCTACCAGAATAAGCCTCATCGACGTTTCCCCCTAAGTTTTGCTTTTTTCACCAGGCCCTCATACTGATGCGCAAGCAGGTGGCCCTGGATCTGTGACACTGTATCCATTGTCACGCTCACGACAATCAGCAAAGAGGTTCCCCCGAAATAGAACGGAACGCCAGTCGCCGAAATGAGGAATTCGGGTAATAGACAAACGATGGTGATGTAAATCGCACCTACAACGGTGATGCGGGTGAGGACGTAGTCGATATATTGAGCGGTCCGTTCACCGGGACGGATACCCGGGATAAAACCGCCGTGTTTCTTCAGGTTGTCGGCCGTATCGCTCGGATTGAAGACGATCGCCGTATAGAAGAAACAGAAGAAAATGATCATGGCGGCGTAAAACACCATGAACAAGGGCTGCCCGTGACCAAGCGCCGCAGTGATATAGGTCAGCCACTCGTTTCCGCCACCCTGGTTGAATCCGGCGAAGGTCGCCGGCACAAGCAGAAGGGAGGAAGCGAAAATCGGTGGAATCACACCTGCAGTGTTCAGCTTGAGAGGCAGGAACGACGTGTTGCCCTCGAACATCCGGTTGCCCATCTGGCGCTTCGGATACTGGATCAGCAGGCGTCTCTGCGCCCGCTCCATGAACACGATGAAGCCGATGACGGCGATGGCAAGGATGATCACGCCCAGGATGAGCCAGGTCGCCAGAGAGCCCTGACGGCCCAGTTCCAGCGTCTGAACAACCGCCGACGGCAGGCCTGCGACGATACCGGCGAAGATGATCAGGGAGATGCCGTTCCCGATGCCGCGCGAGGTGATCTGCTCACCCAGCCACATCAGGAACATGGTCCCGCCGACCAGCGTGATCACCGTGGAGGCGCGGAAGAACCAGCCCGGATCCGTCACCACGTTCTGGGCTTCGAGACCGACCGAGATACCGTAGGCCTGGAAAGCCGCCAGAACAACCGTGCCGTAGCGCGTGTACTGGTTGATGACCTTGCGGCCCTGTTCGCCTTCCTTCTTCAGCTGCTCAAGCGTCGGAACGACCGTCGTCATCAGCTGCATGATAATGGAGGCGGAAATATAGGGCATGATGCCAAGCGCAAAGATCGCCATGCGCTCGATCGCACCGCCGGTGAACATGTTCACCATGCCGATGATGCCGGTCTGCGCCTGGCTGAAGATCTGCGCGAAAGCGACCGGGTCGATGCCGGGCATCGGAATATAAGTGCCCAGTCGATAAACCAAAAGCGCCCCCAGCGTGAACCAGATGCGCTTTTTGAGTTCTTCAGCCTTGGCGAAAGCTGAGAAATTAAGATTTGAAGCCAGTTGCTCGGCGGCCGATGCCATGCCCTACTCCGGTCTTATGCTTACCTAAAAACGGGAAAAGCCCAGGCTGTTACGCCTGAGCTCCCAGAACGGCTACCTTGCCGCCCGCTTTTTCGATTGCTGCAACAGCGCCCTTGGAGGCACCTGCAACTTCAAAGGTCACGGCAGCGCTGAGCTCGCCGTTGGCCACGATGCGGACACCGTCGCGGACCCGTTTGACAACGCCGGCAGCCTTGAGCGTCTCGACCGTAACGGTCTCCGACGCGTTGAGCTTGCCCGCATCAATGGCTTTCTGAACACGGCCAACGGATACGGTGTTGTAGTCCTTGGCGAAAATGTTCGTGAATCCACGCTTCGGCAGACGGCGGTGAAGCGGCATCTGACCGCCCTCAAAACCCTTGATCGCAACGCCGGAACGGGACTTCTGGCCCTTGACACCACGGCCACCGGTCTTGCCCTTGCCGGACCCGATGCCGCGTCCAACGCGGGTGCGCTCTTTTCCGGCACCTTCGTTGTCACGAAGTTCGTTGAGCTTCATTGTTTTTCTCCTCACCCCGTCCTTATGCGTCTTCGACGACGCGAACGAGATGCTGGACCTTGTTGATCATTCCGCGCACTTCAGGAGTGTCCTTCAACGTGGAACGGCGGTGCATCTTGTTCAGGCCAAGACCGATGAGCGTCGCGCGCTGGTCCTTCGGACGGCGCAGCGGGCTACCGATCTGTTCGACCGTAACAGTCTTTTCGGTGTTCGCCATGGAACCTACCCTCTTTCAGCTGGGGTCCGGAGCAGCCGAGGTCAAGCCTCGGCAGCAGCCGGAGTAGCCTCTTCGTTGTTGTCACGACGCCTGGACTGCAGCACGGAGACCTTCAGGCCACGGCGCGCAGCGACGGAGCGCGGGCTGTCTTCCTTCGTCAGGGCGGCAAACGTTGCGCGAACCATGTTGTACGGGTTCGATGTCCCGAGAGACTTGGCAACAACGTCCTGAACACCGAGCGTTTCGAAAACGGCACGCATCGGACCACCGGCGATGATACCGGTACCGGCCGGAGCTGCACGCAGCAGAACCTTGCCGGCGCCGTGGCGGCCTTCCACATCGTGGTGGAGGGTCCTGCCTTCACGCAGAGGCACACGGATCATCGTGCGTTTTGCGGCTTCTGTCGCCTTGCGGATGGCTTCCGGCACTTCACGCGCCTTGCCATGGCCAAAGCCGACACGGCCCTTCTGGTCACCAACCACGACAAGCGCGGCGAAGCCGAAGCGACGGCCACCCTTGACCACTTTCGCAACGCGGTTGATGTGTACGAGCTTGTCGACGAATTCGCTGTCCCGCTCGTCGCGATCGCGATTATCCTGTCTCGCCATATTATTTGTCTTCCGTTCTTAAGAGCGCCAACGGGCGCTGGTCAGAATTCAAGTCCACCTTCGCGGGCCGCATCGGCAAGCGCCTTGACGCGCCCGTGATACATGTACCCGCCCCGGTCAAACACGACCTGCTTGACGCCAGCGGCTACTGCACGCTCCGCGACAAGCTTGCCGACGGCAGCGGCTGCTGCGACATCGGCGCCCGTTTTCAGGCTGCCCTTGAG
>JBCDEN010000543.1:0-3474 GCA_039179715.1 Pseudomonadota bacterium | reverse complement strand
GCGGCACTTTGCCTTTCTGAGCGTTCGGTCCAGATGCCGATGCCGGAACATCGGTCGCCGGCAGGGCACTGGAAACGGCCCGTTGCCGATCGGCCGGGGCAGATGCCGCCGGCGCGGCAAGCGCAAACCCGTTCTGTCCCTGTTCAAACACGGCAACACGGTTGCCCGACGATGTCAGATCAGGTCCATGAACCAGCATGGTGAGGGCGAGCACCGCCAGGGCACACACGATCAAGAAGGCGCGCAGGGGATACCCTTGCGATGTCTTCGCCTCCTCGAGCTTGACGGAAGTCTGCTGTTCGATCTCTTGCATTACGGCACAACCATCCCACCGGACACAGTCGGTAAACTGCGTTCCAAAACTGTTCGGATTTGGTGACAACCTGTCCCAAACGACTGCGTCCAACCACCTGCACGAGTATCCGCGGGTATGGTAACCGGACCGTTTACAAACATGGTTAACAAGACCTTACGGGCAGTGCTGACTTCCCAAATCACCACAAAGCGGCAAATTTCGGGCACACGTGCCGCAAAGGGGTTGTCCAGACAAACACAGTGTCGCCGTGGCCGTTTGTGGATGCATTTGTATCGATCCAAGCGGGCGCACAGCGGAATGAGTGCCAAAGGGGCGGCTTGAGCCGCGTCCGCGAAATGTCCCTTGACCCGGGCAGTAAAACACTGCACATGCGGTCCTTGGCTGAACGGGCACAGGTTTCCTCATGTATCTGATCATTTTCGATGTCGACGGCACGCTGGTTGACAGTCAGAACACCATTTTTCATGGACTTCAGGTCGGATTCGAAGCCGTGGGCTTGCCGATGCCCGATCGCAAGACAGCCCTGTCGATCGTGGGCCGGTCTCTCGAAGAGGCGTTTGCCGATCTTGTCGGAGAGACGCATCTTGAAAAGGTGCCTGCAATGGCGGATGCCTATCGCCAGGCCAAATGGGCGAGACGGGCGCAAGGACTTGAAGCCGATCCGCTCTATCCCGGCGCGCGGGAGGCTATCGAACGGCTGCATTCGCGGGACGAGTTTGTGCTCGGCATCGCGACTGGCAAGGCCCTGCGCGGGGTGAAACACATGCAGGACACGCACGGATTGCACGGCAAATTCGCGACGATCCAGACGGCCGATACGTCCCCGTCCAAACCGCATCCCGACATGATCGAACGGGCCCTGTCGGAGACCGGCGTTCTCCCGGCAAGGGCGGTCATGATCGGCGATACCGGGTTCGACATGGCCATGGCCAGGTCGGCGGGCATAAGGACCATCGGCGTGACATGGGGATACCATGATCATTCGCGGCTCGCCTTGGAGGGCGCCGACACGATCATTCACAGTTTCGATGATCTGGATGATGCACTGTCTGAAACACTAAATTTGGACAAGGAAACAATTTGATGCGCGACTTTATTGATACGCTGTATGAGGAAGCGGCGAAGGATCCCGAACAGCGTGCGCGTGACCTTTCCAGACGCGAACTGCCCAAGCGCTTCTACAAGGAAGCCGCCTACGCCGAAACGGAAGAGGGTTATGTCATCCAGCTTGACGGAAGACCGGTAAAAACGCCTGGAAAGGCGGCGCTGTCGCTGCCGAACGAAAAGCTGGCCGCGTCCGTATCCGCAGAATGGGCTGCCCAGGAAAAGGAAATCAATCCGGCAACGATGCCGCTCACACGGATCACCAATTCGGCTTTGGACGCGGTGAGCGTGCGCGCCGCAGATGTCCTCGATGACATCGTGCGGTTCGCCGGCAATGATGCACTGTGCTACCGCGCAGACGATCCGCAGAGCCTTGTCGATATGCAAAGGGCGCTCTGGGACCCGGTCGTCGATTGGGCCGGCGATCTTCTGGGCGGCAGATTTGTTCTGATTGAAGGTGTCATCCATGCCGCGCAACCGGATGCGCTTCTTGCGTCCTACAAGGATCGTCTTGCCGGTGAAACGGCGCTGCTTCTTGCCGCGTTCCACACGATCACCAGCCTGACAGGCTCCGCGCTGCTCGCTCTCGGGCTGCGCGAGGGCCAGATTGATGCGGATGCCGCATGGACGGCGGCGCATGTGGAAGAAGACCACAATATCGAACGCTGGGGGGAGGATGCGGAGGCCGCGCAGATCCGGGCCTACAAGCGAACCGAATTCGATGCGGCAGTACTGATCCTGCAAACGACCTGACGCTTCCAGACCTGCCGGCCAGCGTCCGGTCTTGCCGTGAATTTGGGCATATTGCCAATGCTGAGCTTTGGTCAGCCGGACGCCAGCTGGCGCCTCACGCCATGTAGAATGAGGTCGCCATCAGGAAAAAGATCAGAACGCCGAGAACGTCGTTGGACGAGGTGATGAAAACCCCGATGGCCATGGCAGGATCGATACCAATCCTGTCCAGCACGATGGGCACCGTTGCCCCGACCATCGCCGCCAGCGTGGTGACGCACAGGAGTGACAGTGATGTCGCCAGTGCCAGCCGGTCCGGTGCCTCGAGCGGCACGATGAATGACGCCACCATCACCAGAATGCCGAGCAGGGTGCCTGCAACAGCGCCGTTGACGAGGGCCGCGAAGAACTCCTTCAGCAACCGGAAAACGATATCACCGGACCAAAGAGCGCCGGTTGCAATGCCCTGGACGGCAACGGCGGAGGCCTGAAGACCGGCATTTCCGGCCATCGACATGGTCACGGGGATGAAGGCGGCAAGGATCGCCGCTTCGGCAAGCTGATCTTCGTAGGAGCCGACGACCGTTGCCGCGACGCTGGCACCGACGAGCCCGGCAAGCAGCCAGGGCAGGCGTCCGCGAACGATCCGCAAAACCGTGTCGTCCGAGCGTGCTTCACCTGACACACCGCTCATCAGCAGCATGTCCTCGTTGGCTTCATCCGCCGCGATCCGTGTGAGCTGTTTCGGTGTGATCCGCCCGATCAGGTGGCCTTCGCCGCTGACAACCGGAACGGTGCGCATGTCGCGCTTGCGGGCCAGACGCAGCACTTCCTCCTGGTCGGTATCGGCGGATACCGCGATGACATCCCGGTTCATGATGTCCCGGAGCAGTACGTCATCCTGCGCAAGCAGGAGTTTCCCGACTTCCGCAGTCCCGGTCAGTTTCCCGTCCGCGTCGGTGACGTAGACAGTAAAGATCCTGCGTATCCGGTCGGCTTCCTCGCGCATCTGTTCAACCGCCTCGCCGGCGGTACAGTCTTCGCGCAGCGCCACGAATTTGCGCGCCATGACCCGGCCCGCAGTGTCGTCGGCATAGGTGCCCCGGGTTGCGATATCCTCAACGTCGGGGAGGCGGGCGATCAGTTCGTCGGCGACATCGTCCGGAAATTCGTTGAGGATCTCGATCGCATCTTCCGGATCCAGGCCCGCAAGAATGTCGTGAAACTGTTCAAGGGTCGATTCCTCCATCAGGATCGACCGGAATTCGGGCCTGAGTTCCGCGACCACCTTGATGGAAGGATTTGCCGGCAGCCACTGGAAG
>JBCDEN010000610.1:0-3084 GCA_039179715.1 Pseudomonadota bacterium | reverse complement strand
CATGCCTGTCCGTCTCTATCTCAACGGTGTCTCAAAGTCCTTCACCATGCATCTGCAAGGAGGAACCGTGATCCCGGTTGTCGACAAGGTGGAATTCTCCGCCAACGCAGGCGAATGCGTCGTTCTTGGCGGCCCTTCCGGTGCCGGCAAAAGCTCCATTCTGAAGATGATCTACGGCAACTACCGCTGTGAAACGGGGCAGATCCTGGTCACGATCGGCGACGACATCATCAATGTCGCCGCCTCCCAGCCGCGCGAGATTCTCAGATTGCGCGAGGACACGATCGGCTATGTCAGTCAGTTTCTGCGCACTATTCCGCGCGTTTCGGCCGAGGAAGTCGTGGCGGAACCACTGGTGGCGCAAGGGTCCGGTGAAGCCGAGGCGGTCGAAAAGTCCCGTGGTCTTCTGGCGCGGCTGAATGTTCCCGAGCGGCTCTGGACCCTGCCACCGGCAACCTTTTCCGGCGGGGAGCAGCAGCGCGTGAACATTGCGCGCGGCTTCATTGCCCACTACCCGATCCTGTTGCTCGACGAACCGACGGCCTCGCTCGATGCCGCCAACCGGGCCGTCGTTGTGCGTCTGGTCCAGGAAAAGAAGGACCAGGGGGTCGCGATGGTCGGCATTCTCCACGATCAGGATGTGCGTGGGGAAATCGCCGACCGGATCATCGATGTCACCGCATTTGCTTCCGATGAAGCCGCCTGAGTGGGGACGGAGGAAGAAACAGTTGCAGGGGGGCACAAACTGTCACAGAACAGTCACCTCCCGCCATTAGGTGATGGACCCCTAAATGAGGCTGAAATGGCATGCGAAATGGCGAAATACCGTCAGGAAGGGTGCGCAGAGCGGACTTCCTGCCCGGTCAGCCAAGCTGACGCCGCGGAGTGAAGCCATTTCCATGTCCTCTGGATTTGACCGGCCTGCTCCTCTTCTCCGTCGCGAAAGGCTTGAAAATGAAGCACATTTTCTGCGCTTCCGCGCCTTGATGAGACGCAAGCCGCTTCAAACCCTTTCGGCCTCGTTTAGGGATCCATCACCTAGTCCGGCCACCTGGCTCTTGAAACAAAACCTGTGATTCTGACATGCGCTACGCGATCTATTTTGCCGCCGATGCTGATGATGCCCTTATGCGGCTGGGCAATGCCTGGCTTGGGCGCGAGCCCTTCGCCGCTGCGGATATGAACCTGCCCGCCATAACCGGCCTCGACGTGGCCCGGTTTCGCGATCTGACGGCGGATCCGCGCCGCTACGGTTTCCACGGAACGCTGAAAGCGCCGTTTCATCTGAAGGCAGGTCTGGACGAAACCGACCTTGTCGCGGCCTGCCGGCAATTTGCTACAGAAATCGCCCCCTTCCGCATCGAGGGTCTGAATGTCAACCGGCTCGGAAAATTTCTCGCGCTGACGCCGGACCGGCCGCAACCGGACCTTTCGGCTTTCGCAGCGCTCTGCGTGCGCCACTTCGAACCGTTTCGCGCACCCCTCTCGGAGGCGGACCTTGAGCGCCGCCGCAAGAGCGGGCTGACGCCGAAACAGGACCGCTATCTGACCGGTTGGGGATACCCATACATTTTCGACGAGCTCCGGTTTCACATGACCTTGTCGAACAAGCTTGAAAACGAGGACGAGGCGAACGCACTCGCGTCGGCGGCAAAGACCCACTTTTCCGAGGTGACAGGCAGGGAACGCCTGTGCACTTCCTTCGCCCTTTATCAGGAGCCGGAGCGCGGCGCTCCATTTGATGTTCACACCGTGTTTCTGCTGAGCGGCACCAGGCCAGTGGGTTCGGCGGAAATCCCGGCCGCCCGGCCGATCGACAGGGAGAATGCATGACCACGCATCCAAAAGTCTTCAAGAACGCCAGGCTTGTTCTGGCTGACGAGGTGATAGACGGGTCCCTGAGCGTGCATTCCGGCGGCACAATCGACGCCGTCGCGACGCCGAGCAATGTCGACGGACATGATTGCGAGGGCGACTACCTGCTGCCCGGGCTGATCGAACTGCACACGGACCATCTGGAAACGCACTATGCCCCGCGTCCGAAGGTGCGCTGGAACACGGTCTCGGCGGTTCAGGCGCATGATGCCCAGATCGCCTGTGCCGGCATCACCACGGTTTTCGATGCCCTCAGGGTCGGCATGGATGAAGACGCGGATCTGCGTTATTCGGACATGCGTGCCCTGGCCGATGCCATCGAGACAGGCCAGCGGGAACACCGCCTGCGCGCCGACCACTTCATTCACCTGCGCTGCGAAGTCTCCGCCCCCGACGTTCTGAGTGCCTACGAGGTCTTCCAGGAAGATGACAGCATCCGTCTGATCTCGCTGATGGATCACACGCCCGGTCAACGCCAGTTCGTCTCCCTGAACGCCTACAAGATCTATTATCAGGGCAAGAAGGGTTTCTCGGACGCGGAAATGGACGAATTCATCCGCCGCCGTCAGGCGCGCGCGAGCGGCCTTGCCCCGGACAATCGCCGGAAATTGTCCGCAATCGCCCAGGAAAAGGGGATTGCGATCGCCAGTCATGACGACGCCACCCTTGACCATGTGGAAGAGGCCGTCGCGCTGAAGACACGAATTGCAGAATTTCCGACGACGCTCGAAGCGGCCAGGGCCTCCCACGAAGCAGGAATGGCGGTTCTGATGGGCGCGCCGAACGTTGTCCGCGGCGGCTCGCACTCCGGCAATATCTCTGCGCGGGAATTGGCCGAAGCCGGATATCTCGACGTGCTGTCGTCCGATTATGTTCCCGTGTCGCTTGTCCAGGCGGCCTTTCAGCTCGCCGAGGAGATCGAAACGATCAATTTGCCAAAGGCGGTCGCCATGGTGACGTCCAGCCCGGCTCATGCAATCGGACTGAGCGACCGGGGCAGTCTCGCACCGGGTCTGCGCGCGGACATGATACAGGTCAGGCTTGTCGGCCACGTACCGATCGTGCGCGGCGTCTGGCGCGAGGGCAGACGCGTTGCGTGACGCCGCAACAGGCACGGATCAAAAGCTCGGACCCGGCCGGATGGTGCTGGTTGTCGGCCCGAGCGGGGCCGGCAAGGACACGCTTATGTCCGCGCTTCGCGACAGACTG
>JBCDEN010000512.1:0-3742 GCA_039179715.1 Pseudomonadota bacterium | reverse complement strand
GCCGTCGCATGTCCCGGATCGCGTTTGCCGCGGCGGGGCTCGTGCTTGGCGGAATGGTTGCGTTCCAGCCTGTGCAGACCGCGCAGGCGCAGGGACCGGTGTCGGTCGCGGATCTGGCGGAAAACCTGGCTGACGCGGTCGTCAACATCTCGACCGCACAGACCGTTCAGGGGCGCCGGTCGGTGCCCATGCCCCAGGTGCCGGACGGATCTCCGTTCCAGGAGTTCTTCGAGGAATTCTTCAACCGCCAGAACCGGGACAACGAACAGGCACCGCGCCGGGTGCAATCGCTTGGTTCGGGATTTGTCATCGACGGGACCGAAGGCATCATCATCACGAACAATCACGTGATCGAGGGTGCGGACGAGATTACCGCCAACTTCAACGATGGCACCGCGCTTCGGGCCGAGATCATCGGAACGGACGAAAAGACCGACCTGGCCGTTCTTAAAGTGGAGCCGGAGACACCCTTGAAAGCGGTCGACTTCGGAGATTCCGAGACGATCCGCGTTGGCGACTGGGTGATGGCGATCGGCAACCCGTTCGGCCTTGGCGGAACCGTGACCGTCGGCATTGTCTCCGCGCGGAACCGGGATATCAATTCCGGCCCCTATGACAACTTCATCCAGACTGACGCCTCCATCAACCGGGGCAACTCGGGTGGCCCGCTGTTCGATATGCAGGGCAACGTGATCGGCATCAACACCGCGATCATTTCACCGTCGGGTGGTTCCATCGGCATCGGCTTTGCCATTCCGGCAAAGACGGCGATGCGGGTCATCGACCAGTTGCGCGAATTCGGTGAAACCCGGCGCGGCTGGCTGGGCGTGCGCATTCAGGAAGTGACGGACGAGATTGCCGAAAGCCTTGCCATGAACGAGGCGATGGGTGCGCTGGTGGCCGGTGTCACCGAAGGTGGTCCTGCGGCCAAGGCAAAGATCGAGGCCGGTGACGTTATCATCAAGTTCGACGGCAATGCGGTCGAGGAAATGCGCGAATTGCCGCGCATGGTGGCCGAAACCGCGATCGGAAAGGAAGTCGAGGTTGTCGTCCTGCGCAAGGGCGATGAAGTCACGATCAACGTGATCCTCGAGCGTCTTGAAGAAAGCACGCCGACCGAGGCCAGTATCACCGAAGAGGAAGAGCCGGCCGAGGAACCCGTTGCGAAAAGCGAGGTTCTGGGAATGATGCTCGCTGAGCTGGACGACGATTTGCGCGAACAGTTCTCCATCGAAGCTGATGTCTCCGGTGTTGTCGTGACCGAAGTGCTGCCGGACACGTCTGCTGCCGAGAAGCGGATCACCGCTGGCGACGTGATCAAGGAAGTTGCCCAGGAACCCGTTGAAACACCGGCCGACGTGGCATCGGAAATCGACAAGCTGAAAGATGACGGGCGGCGCTCTGCTCTGCTGCTTCTGTCCAATCCGACAGGCGACGTCCGTTTCGTGCCCGTCAGGATCGAAGACGAATAGATCCGGATCGCTAAATGGAAAAATTGGAAAGGGCGCCCTTTGTGGCGCCCTTTTTGAACCGCTCTAGCTGAGGACAAAGTCCTTCTGCGAATAGCCCTGAAGATAGAGAAGGGCTGTAAGGTCGCCGTGATCGACCCGGAAATCGGAGATTTCCGCAACGGCCGGTTTGGCCCGGTAGGCGACACCGGCACCGGAGCGTTCGATCATGGCAAGATCGTTTGCCCCGTCGCCGACCGCCAGCGTGTCACTGAACTCGATAGCCTGCTCGGTAACGAGTTGTTCCAGCCGTTCGCGCTTGGCATCGCGCCCGAGTATGGGTTCGGCCACCTTGCCGGTCAGCTTGCCGTCTTCCTCAAGGAGCGTATTCGCCCGGTTTTCATCGAACCCGATCATGGCAGAGACGGACTTTGTGAAATGCGTGAACCCGCCTGAAACAAGCGCGCAATAAGCGCCATTTGCCTTCATGGTCTGAACCAGGGTCCGGCCACCCGGCATCAACACGATCCGGTTGCTGAGCACGGTGTCGATTGCAGAAACAGGGAGACCGGCGAGCAGGGCAACTCTCTCGCGCAGGGCAGGTTCGAACTCGATCTCTCCCCGCATGGCGCGCTCTGTAATGGCGGAGAT
The DNA here is from genome assembly GCA_039179715.1 of Pseudomonadota bacterium. Classification (GTDB taxonomy): domain Bacteria; phylum Pseudomonadota; class Alphaproteobacteria; order Rhizobiales; family Stappiaceae; genus Roseibium. The sequence goes on along the minus strand of JBCDEN010000512.1, from coordinate 1,643 downwards.
CTTTTCTTTCAGCCCGAGTTCCGCCGCTAGCTCGTCAATGCATTCCTGGCGGATCATCGTGGAATCCATATCGGCAATCAAAAGGCGCTTGCGGCGATCCTTTTCAGGCTGCACAAAGACGTCGACCGGTGCCGGTCCGACGACCTTGCGAATATGCGCTGCGGTTTCGGCCGCGGTTTCGCCGGCGGTCTCCAAGCGCAGGTCGGCTGCGACACCGGGGCTCAGGATCGTCGCTTCGGTTTTGTGACCCAGTCTCTGGGAGACCCGGTTCACAAGATCCTGATTGACAGCCGGGGCCGTCGGGGTAGACACCAAAGTGGCAACAAAAGACATGGACGCATCCCTGGAACGCAAGAGCAAACAGCCTGGCAACGGCCGTGCCATCCTGATAGCGGGGCCGACCGCAAGCGGCAAGTCCGCTTTCGCCCTCGAGGTCGCGGCACTGTGCGACGGCGTCATCGTGAATGCGGATTCCATGCAGCTTTACGAGGATCTCCTGATTGTCAGCGCCCGTCCGAGCGCGGAAGAAGAAGAGCTGGTGCCGCACCGGCTCTACGGGATCCTGCCGGCGTCGACTGCCTTCTCGACAGGAGCCTGGCTGAAGCGTGCCTGCGCAGAGATCGCCGGATTGCGGGCCAAGGGCAAGACACCTGTCGTGGTCGGCGGAACCGGGCTCTATTTCAAGGGGCTGACCGAAGGCTTCGCCGAAATGCCGGAGATACCGGATGACGTGCGTCAGGCCGCGCGTGACCTGGGAGAGCGCGAGGGCGCGGACGGGTTGCGCGCCGCGCTGGCACGCGCGGGGGACGACGAGGCTGCAGCGGTACTCAAAGACCCTCAACGGCTTTCCAGAGCGCTTGAGGTGATTGTTGCGACCGGAAAGCCGCTGAGCGTCTGGCAGGCCTCGGCGCAGACCGCCCCGTTTCTTTCCACGGACGAGAGTATCCGGATTGTTCTGGCGCCGCCGCGTTCCTGGCTGCATGCGCGTATCGAGCAGCGCGCCCGCCGAATGCTCAGCGAGGAGGGAATCGGGGAAGTCAGAGCGCTGCTGGAAAAAGGATTGCCTCCGCAATTGCCCGCAATGCGGGCGATCGGCGTTGCCGAGATTCGCGATTTTCTGTCCGGTGACCAAGGTTTTGAAGACACCGTCCACAGGCTCACTGTTGCGACGCGGCAATACGCCAAGCGTCAGGAAACCTGGTTCCGCAACCAGATGCCGGACTGGCAACGGGTTGATCCATCTAAGGGAATCGGGGCACATGAGATTGCAGCGCAGCTATAATTTAACTTAGTCAACTTAAAGGTGGTGCGCTGCAGCACCGGGTTTTACAGTAACCTGTTGGTATTACGCATATATTTTTGCCTTTTTTGACCTTATACTTTTGTATGCCTTCGAGTTGGCACAATTCAGGGTTAGACGTCCAGCGTGCGATTCAGGGGCTCGTTGAGCCTGGGCCACAGACTGCCTGACATGTTCTGATCTCAGAGGAGGACCACGGTGCAGACGATTATTCTCGAATGCGGCTCAGTGCGGCTTGTTCCCTTCTCCCCGTCCGATATTAATCTCGTCAAAAACCTTCGCTCCGACCTTTTTGGAAATCGTTATACGGAATTCTCCGCTGGCTCCATTTCCGCCGATGCGG
>JBCDEN010000816.1:0-1888 GCA_039179715.1 Pseudomonadota bacterium | reverse complement strand
GTTCAGGAAATCCGATTTGAACTCGCTCATTGTGTCGTCCGTACCAGTCTGTTTGCTTGCGGTCAGTCTCTTCTGCGGACGTGCTCTAGCGCGAGACCGGTGCGTTGTAAATTGTACCTGTCAGAAAAATCCGATTGAAAACGAACCGGGTTTTGCCAAAGCAGCAAAAGACCGTAGCGGCCGAAGTCAGTTGTTCGCAGATGCAGGTTCGCGGACCTTGATGCAGACGTATTTCAGCTCGCCCTGTTCCCAGGCAATGCGCATCTGTTCGGAAAGCGTGCGGGGAACGGCTTCGTCCAGAACCGCCTGGCATTCGGCTTGTGAGAGGAAGGTGCCTTCGTCCAGGACCGGCCAGACATTCGGGCCCGAGAGCATTTGAATCGAAACGGCCAATATCACCCACATGTCTTCAATCCCGCGCTGGTATCTGATGCCGACCATACCCGGATTTTCGCGAAATCATACGAATGTGACCTTACGTGATGGTGATCACAGCGAGGCAAGAGAGACGATCCTATCTTGGTTACATCAGGACAGAGACACAGTTGAACACCAGTTTAGAGGACACGTCATGTTTCGTAAATTTGCCATCGCAGCCGTTGCCGTTGCACCAATCGCCACGACCGCCGTCGCCGTCGCTCCGACCGAGGCACACGCCAAGAACCGTGCAGGCGCAGTTGCTGCCGGTGCCATCATCGGACTGGCAACAGGTGCCATCATTGCCTCGCAGGCGCAGCGCCGTCACTATCATCCGGTCCGCTGCCACAACCAGCCGGTTCGCCGCTGGAGCCCTTACTACGGCCGTTATGTCGTCGTCGGATATCGTCAGGTCTGCTACTAAGATCGGCAAATCCGCCCAATTCAGTAACGAAGGCCTCCAGGTTTGGAGGCCTTTCGTTTTTTGGTCGTCCGCCAAAAAACCTGACACCGGGGCTCGTTCACCGCAGCAGCGTTCCGGAGTTGTCTAGCGGCGGACAATCGCCTTCTATGAGATCTGATCGATTCTCGCAGAACGGATTGTCTCATGTCGTCGCATTCACCCTCACCAGCGCGTGCCCATGGTCTTTTGTGCGGCGACCTGTCTCCCGGCCCCGCCAACCGGATCACGGATGTTGCGGGCGTTTCCGTCGGACATTCCACGGTGCGGAATGGCGATTTCAAAACAGGTTTCACGGCCATTGTGCCACATGCGGGCAATCTCTTTCTGGAAAAACTACCGGCCGGGGCTGATGTCATCAACGGGTTCGGCAAGAGTGCCGGTCTCATCCAGATCGAGGAACTGGGGACACTGGAAACGCCGATCCTTCTGACCAATACCTTTGCGGTGGGGACTGGCATCAATGCGCTGATCAGGCGAGAGCTCTCGATAAACCCAGGCATCGACCGCTCCGGCGGCACGGTCAATCCGGTCGTCATGGAATGCAACGACGGCTATCTCAGCGACATAAATGCGATGATCCTGAGCGAAGCGGATGCGTTTGCCGCTCTCGACGCAGCCTCGACCGATTTTGAGCAGGGCAGTGTCGGGGCGGGCACCGGCATCAGCGCCTTTGGTTACAAGGGCGGGATCGGGTCCGCCTCGCGAGTCTTTGAGCTCGACGGGAGACACTTCACCCTCGGGTCGCTGGTACAGGCGAATTTCGGCAAGCCCGGCGATCTTCTGCTTCCGGACGGACGCAAGCCACAACCCTCGAAGGGAGACCGGACAGTCGAGCGGGGCTCCGTGATCGTCGTTTTCGCGACCGACGTGCCGCTGGAAAGCCGCCAACTGAAGCGTGTTGCAAGACGCGCTGCCGCAGGTCTTGGCCGGCTCGGAGCTTTTTACGGCAACGGCAGCGGCGATATTGCGCTTGCATTCTCCACCGGGCAGCGGCTGCCGCACTTCAAT
>JBCDEN010000156.1:0-7668 GCA_039179715.1 Pseudomonadota bacterium | reverse complement strand
GCGAAGCCGGCGAAAGCGTCGTAGGTCTCGTTCATCGCACTTACCTCGCGTTTGCTGCGTCATCGTAGATGGAGAAGTCGACCATGGTGCCGAGCACCTGGAGATAGGCGACCAGAGCATCCATTTCGGTGACTTCCCTGGGATTGCCGTCGAAGTCGCGCACCTTGGCGTCCGGCCAGCGCTCCTCGAAGTCGTAGGCCGCGTCGGAATCGGGCATTGCCTGACCGCGAAGGTCCGGCACCGCGTTCTCGATCTGGTCTTCCGTGTAGGGAACACCGACGATCGCGTTCGCCGAGAGGTGGGCCTTGATGTCGCGCGCGTTCACGCGGTTCTCGGCAAGGAATGGATAACCCGGCATGATGGATGCAGGCACCAGCGAACGCGGATCAATCAGGTGTTCCACGTGCCAGTCATCGGAATACTTGCCGCCAACACGCGCAAGATCCGGGCCCGTCCGTTTCGACCCCCACTGGAACGGGTGGTCATACATGCTTTCCGCAGCGAGCGAGAAGTGACCGTAGCGCTCCAGCTCATCGCGCATCGGGCGGATCATCTGCGAATGACACAGATAACAGCCCTCACGGATGTAGATGTCGCGTCCGGCCAGCTCCAGCGGCGTATAGGGACGCATGCCTTCGGTCTTCTCGATCGTGCTCTTCAGATAAAAGAGCGGCGCGATCTCGACCAGGCCGCCAACGGCGACTGCGACCAGGATGCCGACGAGAAGAACGAAGGAGTTCTTCTCGAAGATTTCATGTTTTTTCCATGCAGACATTCAGTGTCCCTCCCTTATTCGGCCGGAGCCAGGGAGCCGACCGGCGTGGTGTCGGCTTCTTCAGCCTCACCATGACGGACGGTCATCCAGAGATTGTAGGCCATGATCACGGCGCCGACGACGAAGAGCGCACCGCCAAGAGCACGGATGATGTAGAAGGGATGCATCGCCTCCACGGTTTCCACGAAGGAGTATTCAAGGAAGCCGAGGCTGTCGTAGGCGCGCCACATCAGACCCTGCATGATGCCGGACACCCACATGGCGGTGATGTAGAGAACGATCCCCAGTGTGGAGAGCCAGAAGTGCCAGTTCACCAGTTTCAGCGAATAAAGGCCCCGCTTGTTCCACAGCCACGGGACGAGGCAGTAGATCGCGCCGAAGGAGATGTAACCGACCCAGCCGAGCGCGCCTGAATGCACGTGACCGATTGTCCAGTCGGTATAGTGCGACAGCGAGTTGACCGAGCGCAGGCTCATCAGCGGACCTTCAAAGGTCGACATGCCGTAAAAGGCGACGGAAACAACCATCATGCGCAGGACCGGGTCGGTTCTGAGCTTGTCCCAAGCACCGGACAGCGTCATCAGGCCGTTGATCATGCCACCCCAGGACGGCATCCACAGGATGATCGAGAAGGTCGCACCGAGCGTCGATGCCCATTGCGGCAGCGCCGTGTAGTGCAGGTGGTGAGGACCGGCCCAGATGTAGATGAAGATCAGCGCCCAGAAGTGCACGATCGACAGACGGTAGGAGTAGACCGGACGATCGGCCTGCTTCGGAATGAAGTAGTACATGATCGCCAGGAAACCCGCGGTCAGGAAGAAGCCCACCGCGTTGTGGCCGTACCACCATTGCACCATCGCGTCCTGGACACCCGACCAGACGATGTAGGACTTGGTCGAATAGATCGAGACCGGGATCGTCAGGTTGTTGGTGATGTGCAGCATGGCAATGGTGACGATGAACGCCAGGTAGAACCAGTTGGCCACGTAGATGTGCGGTTCCTTGCGCTTCCAGAGCGTGCCCAGGAACAGGAGCAGATACATCACCCAGACGATGGTCAGCCAGAGATCGGCGTACCACTCGGGCTCCGCGTATTCCTTGCTCTGCGTGACACCGAGCAGATAGCCCGTTCCCGCGATGACGATGAAGACGTTGTAGCCGAGGATGACGAACCAGGGCAGGATCTTGCCCGGCATGCGCACACGGCAGGTCCGCTGAACCACATACATGGATGTCGCCAGCAGCACGTTGCCGCCGAACGCGAAGATCACCGCGGAGGTGTGCAGGGGACGCAGGCGGCCGAAATTCGTCCAGGGAAGATCGAAGTTCAAGGCCGGCCAGGCGAGCTGAAGCGCAATCACGAGACCGACCGTGAAGCCGGCGAGGCCCCAGAACATTGCGGCGATGGTGCCGAATTTGACCGGCCCCATGTTGTAGTTCGGTTTGCCGTCGATTTCGGCCGGGATCGGCTCGCCGCCGTCATCGAAGAAGTTCTTGAAGATCAGGAAGACGCTGACAGCGGCGAACAATGCGCCCAAGCCAGCGTGAAAAGCCATGACCTGATCAAAGGTTTTGCCCGCAATGATGATGCAGGCGAATGCAAGCAGCACGAGGAAGATGGCGAATCCCCCCTCCTCGAGCGAGACCAAACCGGTCTTTTGTTGTGCCATTTCAGCGCCCCAGTTTTTTAGAATCCATGCAAGGTGCCAACGATGGGACGACCATGCGCACGACTCCCGGCAAGCCGCGTTGATTCATGTCAAGAGGGGTCTTACGGCATTCGAAGATGTGAAAATTGCCCGCACAATGTCGCAAGGTGCAGGCACGTTGTCGCAATCGTGGTTTTGCGTACAGGGCCGTTTGAGAACGCCTCCTGTCCGCAGTCACTTGCTCGCCGGAACGCCTCCGGCGGTGCTTCTTGTCAGGATTTCAATGACGTTTTCGAGGACCGCGGGACGACGCGTGCCGGGCTGGATCCAGATCGCGATCTGCCGGGTCAGGGGCACCGACCGCGCGAAAGGGGCGACCAATTGCCCGCTTCGCAGATGTCCTTCGACAAGGGACCTGTGCGCCATCAGCACCCCTGCTCCATTCAGCGCCTCCTCCACGGCAACCGCGTAGAGCGAATAGACCGGCCCCCTTGGAACAAACTCCTCGCCGGGCATCGCCGCGCCGGCCCATGAGGACCAGTCCGTCTCCCAGGTGGCGTCCGTGAGGCACACTGCGGATTTCAGGTCGCGCGGATGGGTCAGCCTTTCGGCGATTTCCGGCGCACAGACCGGCAGCAGTTCATCGGTCGAGGTCCAGACATTGCCGTCCCTGATTTCGCTGCTGTAAAACAGACAGATATCAAATGGCACACGCTTGAGGTTGGGCGGTGTTTCCAGTGCCGTGACGGAGACGTCGATACCCGCAAGCTTCTCTCGCAACAAAGGCAGGCGCGGGGCGAGCCAAAGCTGCGCCAGGGCCGGCAATGCGGCGATGTGGACCTTGTGAGGCGCCGCGTCCTGCCTGAGTTCATGCATGACTCCCGCCAGACGATCGAAAACGTCGATAAACCCCGGCAAGGCCCGCTGACCGACCGGCGTGAGCGCAACACCGCGCGCGCTTCGCACAAACAGCGCTGCCCCGATCTCCTCTTCAAGCGACTTGACCTGCGCCGCCACGGCACCGGGTGTCACCCCGAGTTCCTCGGCCGCGAATGCGAATCCGCCAAGGCGGGCCGCTGCCTCGAAGGCACGCAGGGCATTGAGCGACGGAATGCGGGGTGTCGGTGGAGATACTGCCATTACAAGACCTAATTTTTCTAGGCCTTGTTTTTCTAAAATCTGATTTGTGATTTTTCAAGCACAGGTTCATCTTGGGGCCAACACGTTTTGGGGAACTTTCCATGTCAGTACATGAACTCCGGCCCTGGCTGCCGCAAGCGGTGGCAGAACGGATCGACGGGATCGGCGAGAACACGCGGCCGCTGGCGTCGGACCTGATTGCCGAGCGGATCGGCAAGCTCGTCGACGAAAACCGCAAGATCCACGAACAGGACTGCTTCAACCTCAATCCGGCAACCAATGTCATGAACCCCAGGGCCGAAGCGCTTCTTGCAAGCGGCCTCGGTTCCCGTCCCTCGCTCGGATACCCCGGCGACAAGTACGAAATGGGTCTTGAGGCCATTGAAGAGATCGAGGTGATCACAGCGGATCTCGCCTGTGAAATCTTCCATGCACAGCATGCCGAAATCCGGGTCGCATCCGGGGCGATGGCCAACCTTTATGCGTTCATGGCAACCGCCAAGCCGGGAGATGTCATCATAGCCCCACCCGCCTCCGTCGGCGGCCATGTCACCCACCACGGCCCGGGCTGCGCCGGGCTGTACGGCCTCGAAATCCATGAAGCTCCCGTGGATGCCGACGGTTACACGATCGATGTGGGCGGCCTGCGCGCCATGGCGCACCGGCTCAAACCGAAGCTGATCACCATCGGAATGAGCCTCAATCTCTTTCCGCATCCGGTTTCCGATATCCGGGCGATCGCCGACGAGGTCGGGGCGTATGTCCTTTTCGATGCGGCCCATCAATGCGGCATGATCGCGGGCGGTGTCTTTTCCGACCCGCTCGCCGACGGTGCCCACCTGATGAGCATGAGCACCTATAAAAGCCTCGGCGGTCCCGCCGGCGGCCTGATCGTCACCAACGACAAGGACCTTGCGCAAAAACTCGACGCGATCGCCTTTCCCGGACTGACAGCCAACTTCGACGTTGCCAAGTCCGCAGCGCTCGCCGTTTCGCTACTGGACTGGCGGGAATTTGGCGCCGGCTATGCCCGCGAAATGGTGACCTGCGCCCAGGCGCTTGCGCGCGCCCTTGCAGATGAAGGCATTCCGGTTTTCGAAACGTCGAAGGGGATGACCGCATCGCACCAGTTCGCGGTTGAGGCGGCAGCCTTTGGTGGCGGCCAGGCCGCGTCGAAGAAACTGCGCAAGGCCGGGTTCCTTGCCTGCGGCATCGGATTGCCGGCCGCGCCGGTCGAGGGGGACATGAACGGATTGCGAATCGGCACGCCCGAACTGGTGCGCTGGGGCATGACGTCGGCAGACATGCCACGCCTTGCAGGTCTCATCGCCGAAGCCTTGCGCGCCAACGATCCGGAGGCAATGGCGGAGAGAGTGTCTGCCTGGCGGCAGGAATTCCGCGAACTGCACTTCATCCGGTCCTGACGGTACGCGCACGTTCTTGTCGAAAGCGCCCGCACGCCCTTCCGTTTTTTCTTTTCTCCGCCTAACCTTGCGTCAGTGAGCAGTCAGCGCTTCGTGGGGGAGACTGAAATGCAAGGCCGCACGGTTCAGGGATACGCCGCTCTTGAAAAGATTGCGGGTACATCGCCCGATCTTCTGAAGTCCCTGCTGGAAGGCTCGCCGGATACCGTCAGTGTTTCGGACGCGCGCCAGCCCGACCTGCCGCTCACCTACGTCAATCCGTCCTTTCAGAAAACGACCGGGTATACATCCGAGGAAGTTCTGGGGCGGAACTGCCGTTTCCTGCAGGGCGACGAGACAAGCCCCGACGATGTTGCCCGGATCAGGAAGGCAATCGCAGACCGGGAACCGATAGATGTGGTTCTGTTGAACTACCGCAAAACGGGCGAACCGTTCCTTAATTCGCTGCGCATGGCGCCGATCTTCGATGCAAGCGGAGATCTGTCCGCCTATCTCGGTATCCAGCGGGATATCACCGAAGAGCGCATCAGGGCCGAAAGCGAGAATTCCCGGAACCGTCTCGAGGCGCTCGGGACGGCGTCCGGCGCACTCGCCCATCAGCTCAACAATCTGCTTCACCCGGTCACGAGCCTGATCTCGTTGCATCTGCCGGACATTCCGGACCCTGATATCCGGACCGACCTGGAGATGGCACACTACAGCGCAACACAGGCGGCGGAATTGTCAAACAACCTGCTGGGTCTTTCGCGGGGTCAGTTCGAAGAGGACACCGGTGTAACGACCCTGCCCAGCGCACTGATTCGTACAGTCGATCTTGTCCGCCTCATGCTGCCGCCGACAGTGACGATTGAAACCGGTTTCAGCAATATTCCGACGGATGTGAATATTCCGATCAGTGAAACCATGTTTGCACAAGTAATAATCAATATCGTCACGAATGCCTCCCAGGCGACCAAGCACTCCGGGACAATACGTATAGAACTCGCAGAAATCGAAGGTTCGAAGGCACAAATCTCGATTGCCGACAATGGACCAGGTATTCCATTTGGCCTTAGACGCAGAGTATTTGATCCTTTTTACTCTAACAGCATTAGTAAAAATAGCACTGGTCTTGGTCTCTCTGTGGCTTTGCAAATTATTAATAAAGTTGATGGAAATATATTAGCTACAGAGGGCCTATTACAACCTAATGGTGATGGCCGAGGTTGTATGTTTACTATAGATATACCGACAATTACGTAGGGTTGTAGTTCGGTAAATCTGGGAGATACCGAACAATGTGCCAAATTCTACTGATTGACGATATGCAGCCGGTTCGGCATGCCATCGCAGCAACACTCCGCAAGGCCGGTCACGACGTTGTCGAGGCCGATGATGGACACAAGGGACTGGAAATCGCCTCGTCGCGGCAGTTCGATCTTGTCATCACGGATATCATGATGCCGGCTTCGGACGGAACCGACGTCGTGTTCGAGCTGAAGACAAGGTCGTCCGCTCCCAAGGTGATTGCAATGTCCGGCGGCGGTGCCGGCATCCCGGCCGACAACGCGTTGCAACTTTCCTCGACCCAAGCGGATGCGGTTCTGAAGAAACCCTTCACGAACGATGTCCTGATCGAGACCGTGAGCGAGCTCACCTCGAACTGATCTTCCATTCAACCACGCTTTCGGAGGGGATTACGTGGCCTGGTTTTATAATATGCGGCTGACGCAGAAGCTTCTGCTCGCCTTCGGTGTACTCCTGCTCATTTTGGCTTTCCTGGGTGGAAAGTCAGCGATGATGTTCTACACGCTGGATCAGGAGTTCACCGAGTTCACCGAACACGGCAACGCGCTTGCAGCCGCGACGGACGTCACCCAAGCCTTCTCCCAAATGGAGATCAAGGCGATCGAATTCGTCGAGAATTCGTCGGATGACAAGCTTCAGGCGGTCGATGCCGCCCATACGAGTGTGATTCAACTGATCGACGAGAAGCTCAAGAAGCTGCACGTGCCGGAAGAGATCGAACAGCTCGAAGACGCGCGAAAGCATGTCGAGATCTACTGGAAGAACTTCCAGAAGGTCGCGCATGAGCGCGCGCTGCAAAAGGACATTGTCGACAACAGCCTCCACAAGGCCGGTGACAAGCTTCAATACGAGATCGTGACCGTCTTCAAGCACAAGCAGGAACAGGACTCCAAGAACGGCAAACCGTCGGAGACTGTCGCGCTTGTCACCGATGCGTTGATCCATCTTCTGATTGCCCGCGATCACGCCAACCGGTTCGTCTACTCCGGTATGGAAAGCGAACTCGACTATGCGCTTTCCGAGATCGAGCGGGTCAAGAAGGACCTGACCAGCGACGCCATGGCCAAGCTCGACGGCGAGGACAAGCAGCTGGTCGACGATGCCCTCAAACAGATTGAGGTCTATGTAAGCGCTCTCAACGAGTTCCGGACGCTTGAAAAGGATATTCGGCACATGGAGCATGACGTCATGTTCGCCGAAGCGAAGATCGTTGCCGACGACCTTGCCGCGATCAAGAAGTTCGCGATCGATGCAGAGCACAAGCTGGAAGCAAAGGTGCATGCGCAAACCGCGAATTCGATCCTGTTTTCGGTCGGCGGAACGATCGGCGGATTTGGCATCGGTCTTGCCGCAGCGATCATGCTTGGACGGATGATCAGCCGGCCGATCAACG
>JBCDEN010000488.1:0-3876 GCA_039179715.1 Pseudomonadota bacterium | reverse complement strand
GTCCTTCGGATTTGGCCGTTTTGGCCATCTGCCACGTCGCGAAAGGCTTGAAAATGAACCACATTTCCTGCGCTTTCGCTTCTCGCAGTTGGTCAAAACGATCCAAACCAAATTGACTTCTTTTATGAGTCCGTACCCTAGTCCCAATGGAAAGTGCGCATGAACACATATGTTTCGGAGAGCCCCTATCTTGCTATACCTGTCCTGCTCTCGACCGATCTCAGGCGTTCTTCCGCATATTACAGCGACGCACTCGGCTTCGCGGTCCACAAGGAAGCGGACGGGCTGAGAGTGAGACGGGACGACATCGACCTGAAGATCACGCGTTCCAGTGACGTAACGCCCAGTTCTAACCTGAGTGTCGTGTTTCGCGTGAAGGATCTCAAACAACTCCACCAGGAATTCAATCAAAAGTCGCTGCCGCGACTGGGAAAGGTCAAAGAAGGCGGTTGTGGCCAGACACAGTTTTCCCTGAGGGATCCTGATGGCAACAGTCTCTATTTCGTTGAATTTTCTTCCTGAGATTGTTCAAATCCCGATGACCCCGAAAAACACCAAGAGGTAATGATGTCCACGCCCGTTCGCACAGAAAGCGATTCCTTTGGCGCCCTCGAAATTCCGGCAGACAGGTATTATGGCGCACAGACCGCGCGTTCGCTGATCAACTTTCCGATTGGCGGCGAGACGATGCCGCTGCCGCTGGTCCATGCGCTTGGCGTGATCAAGCAGGCTGCCGCCAGGGTCAACCGGGATCAGGGCAAGCTAGCGCCGGATCTCGCCGATGCGATAGACCGCGCCGCTGGCGAAGTGGCTGCCGGGAAATTCGACAGCGACTTTCCCCTGGTCGTCTGGCAGACCGGGTCGGGCACCCAGTCGAACATGAACGCCAACGAGGTGATCTCCAACCGGGCGATCGAAATTCTCGGTGGTGAGATCGGCACCAAGTCTCCAGTGCATCCGAACGATCACTGCAACATGAGCCAGTCTTCGAACGATACCTTCCCGACGGCCATGCATATTGCGGCGGCCCGCGAGATTCATCATCGCCTTTTGCCCGCATTGGCGCATCTGAAATCAGCCCTTGCGGCCAAATCGGCGGAGTGGAAAGACATCGTCAAGATTGGCCGGACACACACCCAGGATGCGACCCCGCTCACGCTCGGACAGGAGTTCGGCGGCTATGCCGCGCAACTGGAGCTGGGCCAGAAGCGGGTCACCGAGGCCTCGGACGGTCTCTACGACCTTGCACAGGGCGGCACTGCTGTCGGCACCGGCCTGAACACAAAGACCGGTTTCGCGGAGAGCTTCGCCGCTGAAGTCGCCCAGATTACCGGTCTCCCGTTCCGCACGGCGCCCAACAAGTTCGAGGCCCTTGCCGCGCACGATGCCTATGTCTACGCCCATGGCGCGCTCAATACGGTGGCCGCATCGCTCTTCAAGATCGCCAACGACATCCGTCTGCTCGGCTCCGGCCCGCGCTCGGGCCTTGGCGAACTGTCGCTTCCGGAAAACGAACCCGGCTCGTCGATCATGCCCGGCAAGGTCAATCCGACCCAGTGCGAGGCGATGACCATGGTGTGCACGCAGGTCTTCGGCAATCAGACGGCGATGTCGGTTGCAGGCAGCCAGGGACATTTCGAACTGAACGTTTACAAGCCCGTCATGGCCTACAACATGCTGCAATCCATCCGGCTCCTTGCCGACGCTTGCATGAGTTTCACCGACCGCTGCGTTGTCGGAATCAAGGCCAATGAGGACAACATCACACAGCTGATGGAGCGGTCGCTTATGCTGGTCACCGCCCTGGCTCCGGCGATCGGTTATGACAATGCCACGGAAATCGCCAAGACCGCGCACAAGAACGGTACGTCCCTGCGCGAGGAAGCCCTGAAGCTCGGCCATGTCACCGAAGAGGAATTCGACAGGCTCGTGCGCCCGGAAGAGATGATTGGACCGAGCTGACCCGGCCAGACAGTTGCACGTCCGTTCAATGACGGGTCCGGCCGCGATTTGCCGGAAACCCGTCTGACACCGAAAACGCTGTCCCAGCCGATACGGCCGGACGACACGCGGAGGATCTTGCGACGCTATGTGCGCTCTTTACCCGGCCACATTCCGCGAGCTCTCCTGACAGCACTGACGATGCATCAATCTCCCATCGGTTTGATCCGCCGCAAGGATCAACGCGCATTCCGTTTTGTGCTGCTTGTGTTTTGGCTGATCTTGGCAGCGTGTTTTTGGACCCGAGCTGCCAGCGCCGAGACGACACGGTCCTGGCAACCGGATCTGGAGGGGTTCGTGGACGGGCTGGTCACGACCGGGCTGGATCAGGATGCGGTGGCTGGTGCGGTCGTGGTTATTGTCTCAGGCGACCGCGTCCTTCTTTCGAAGGGCTACAGGCTTGCTGACGCAAGGTCCGGGCAACAGATGACACCGGAGGACAGCGTGGTGCCGCTGGCGTCGGTGACGAAAGTGTTCACGGCGCTCGCAGTCCTTCGGCTGGCACGGGAAGGGCGGCTCGCACTCAACGACCCGATCACAAGGCATTTGACGGAATTGAAGCTGGACCAGCGCTTCGGTGATATCCGCATAATCCACCTGCTCAGCCACACGGCCGGGCTGGAAGATCGCTACCGGGGTTACTTTGCAGACCATGGCAAACGCGTGGACATGTCCGTACAGGACCGCATTTCGGCGGTCTTGCCTGCGCAGGTCCGCCCGCCTGAAGATGTGATTTCCTATTCCAATGCAAGTTTCGTCCTGCTCGGCGCGATCGTGGCGCAGGTGTCGGGTCAATCGTTCGAGACCTATCTTGCAGAATCGGTCCTGGCACCGCTGGGTGTGACTACCCCGCGCTTCATGCATGAACACCATGACACGGGCGTCATCAGCCCGTTTCACGTCTGGAAAGCGGGCCGCTACAAGGCTGTCGATCCGGACCCGTTCCCCGCCATCCACACGCCGTCAGGCGGGCTGGCTTTGACCGGCACTGACGTGAAACGCGTGATGCAAGCTCTGCTGAAAGAGGGAGCTGAAGCCGCCGGTGCCGTGCCAGTCGAGAAGGCGATTGCCGACTTGCAACATGCCGCCTGGCCGGGCCGGCGCGCCTTTGCGGGGCGGACGCTCGGATTTTGGACGGAGATCTGGGCGGGGCAGCAGGTCTTTCATCATGGCGGTACTCATTTCGGCTTTCACACCCACTTGACGCTTGTTCCCGCGCTGGACATCGGGATCTTCGTCGCGGCGAATGGGCCGAACGGCAGCTCCCTGATGGCGCTGCCGCGCCGCGTCCTTCGTGAGATCGTTGCCCCGATGGAAAGACCGGCTGCCAAACGCGTAACCTGCGATCGGGTGTGCCTTGAGCCGTATCAGGGTCGTTACATCACCACGCGGCGCAACGAGACGGGTCTGGACCGCATCCTGGCGCCATATCAAACCGCATTCACCGTTGCGTCCATGGAGGACAACGCGCTTCTGGTGTCCGGGCTCAGCCACTCCCGCCGGTTCGAAGCCATTGGCGCTGACGGGTTTGAAAGTCCGGAAGGAGACACGCGCCTGGGGTTTCGGCGTGACGACAACGGCCATATCACCGGTGCCTATTTGAACGGTGGAATTCACAGTTTCGATAGGCTGGGTTTCTGGCACACGGCAGCGTCGCTGGACTCAGCTTTGTGGACAGCTCTCACCGGTTCGGTTCTTTGCCTCGCCGGTGCGGGGATCGGTCACCGCTCCAGGCAGCGCATTTTGAGGTTCCCGCTCTGGCAGGGGCTCTTGTGGATCGGAATCAGCGTCGGGTTCGTTGCCATCCTGGAGCGGATCGGACAGGACCATGACCCTTCCCGGCAGGTGACGCCGGGGAGTGGGATGTGGGCCATG
>JBCDEN010000457.1:0-4117 GCA_039179715.1 Pseudomonadota bacterium | reverse complement strand
TGGCTTGGGCTGACGGCCTTTTTCGTGATTTCCATCATGCTGCCGCCGGATAGGGCAAGAGCTTGAGGATCGAGAGCGCGGAAACGGACTTGCCGGAACCGCTCTCGCCGACAAGGGCAATCGTCTCGCCCTTGTCGATGTCGAATGAAATCCTGTCGACCGCGAGCGTCTGGCCCTTGCCCTGGGCAAATGCGACCGACAGGTCCTTGACGGAGATGAGCTTTGGATCAGCCATTCGCCCCTCCCTGCGCCAGGCTCTTGCGCGGGTCGAACGCGTCCCGGACGCCTTCTCCGATGAATATCAGCAGGCTGAGCATGATCGACAACACGAAAAAGCCGGTAAGGCCGAGCCAGGGCGCGGTCAGATTGTTTTTCCCCTGCCGCAGCAACTCGCCGAGCGACGGCGACCCCGGCGGCAGGCCGAGCCCGAGAAAATCGAGGGCCGTCAGCGTGGAGATGGATCCGTTGAGAATGAAGGGCATGAATGTCAGCGTCGCAACCATCGCGTTTGGCAGAAGATGCCGCCACATGATCACGGGATTGGAGACCCCGAGCGCCCGCGCAGCGGAGATGTATTCAAAGTTTCGGCCCCTCAGGAATTCGGCACGGACAACGCCCACAAGGGCAATCCACGAAAACGCCAACAGGATCGAAAACAGGACCCAGAAGCCCGGGGTGAGCACGGAGGATATGATCAGAATGAGATAGAGCGTCGGCATCGCCGACCATATTTCGGTGAACCGCTGAAAGCCCAGATCGACCCATCCGCCGTAATAGCCCTGTGTCGCCCCGGCAGCGATGCCGATCACCGACGAGGCAAGCGTCAGGGCGAGCCCGAACAGGACGGAAAGCCTGAAGCCGTAGAACAGCCTGCCGACAACATCCCTTCCCTGATCGTCCGTTCCGAGCCAGTTCCAGTTTCCGAGCCGGCAATTCGGATCATCATCCCCGAGCGGGTACTGGACACAGCGCTCTTCCTTCGGGATCATCCAGGTCGGCGGCGAGGGTGCGGCGACGGGGATCTCATGGTTCACCGTGTTGTAGGAATAGCGCACAGGCGGCCAGATCATCCAGCCATTGGCGTTGATTTCATCCTGGATGAACGGATCCCGGAAATTCGTAATCGCAAGAAACCCACCGAATTTCTCTTCCGGATACTCCGTGAAGACCGGTGCCAGCAATTCGCCCTTGTACATCACCACGATCGGTCGGTCATTGACCAGAAATTCGGAGAACAGGGTCATGAAGAACAGGACAAGGAATATCCAGAACGACCAGTATCCGCGCCTGTTGGCCTTGAAGTTTTCCAGTCTGCGCCGGTTGATCGGCGAAAGCTTGCCCTTTATCGGCGGCGGTGCGGTCTCTTCCGGCAAGGGATTGAGGACGTCGTATCCGGCCCCTTCGAGGTCCTTGTTAAGGCGTGTATCCATGGATCACACCTCCCGGCTTTCGAAGTCGATGCGGGGATCGATCCAGGTGTAGGTCAGGTCGGAGATCAGGTTCACCACGAGCCCCATCAGGGCAAAGATGTAAAGCGTCGCAAAGACGACGGCATAGTCCCTGTCGATCACGGATTCGAAACTCAGCAGTCCCAGGCCGTCCAACGAGAAGATCTGCTCGATCAGAAGCGAACCGGCGAAGAACGCCGAAATGAAGGCACCCGGGAACCCGGCCACGACGATCAGCATCGCGTTGCGGAAAACGTGCCCGTATAGAACCTGGTTCTCCGCAAGCCCCTTCGCGCGCGCCGTGATGACATAGTGTTTTCTGATCTCGTCCAGAAACGAGTTTTTCGTCAGCAGCGTCAGCGTCGCGAAAGCAGAAAGGGACAGGGCGATCAGCGGCAGGACAAGGTGCCAGAAATAATCGATGATCTTGCCGTACCAGGTCAGTTCGTCCCAGTTGTCGGAGGTCAGGCCGCGCAAGGGAAAGAAGTCCCAGAAAGAGCCGCCGGCAAACAGGACGACAAGCAACACGGCGAACAGGAAGCCCGGTATCGCGTAGGCGACGATCACCACGCCCGATGTCCAGATGTCGAACCTGCTGCCGTCCTTGACCGCCTTGCGAATGCCCAGCGGGATCGAGATCATGTAGGAAATCAGGGTCATCCAAAGCCCGAGCGAAATCGACACGGGCAGCTTTTCCTTGATGAGATCAATGATGCGGATATCCCGGAAATAGCTCTCGCCGAAATCAAACCGGGCGTAGTTCCAGAGCATCGTCAGAAACCGTTCAAGCGGCGGTTTGTCGAAACCGAACTGCGCTTCCAGTTCCTTGATGAATTCCGGGTCGAGGCCCTGAGCGCCGCGGTACTTCGATGTCGCCGCATCTCCGGCTGTCCCGCTTCCGCCCGAAGCCTCGTTGCCGGTTGCGGAAAAGTCGCTACCGCCTCCGCTGATCCTGGCTGTCGCCGACACATCCGTTCCCTGGAGCTGCGCAATCACGCGCTCCACGGGCCCGCCGGGTGCAAACTGGATGATGATGAAGTTGATGGCCATGATCCCGACCAGCGTCGGTATCATCAAAAGGACACGGCGTAGGATATAGGCGCCCATGGGGTTATTTCGTTCCCTTTTCCTTTGGACTTATCAAGCGCACTGAAGTTGCCACTCTCAGTTTCTACCCGGCTTTGCCGATCTTTTCCGCTTTTTCCTGGTCTATCCACCAGAGATCTTCCACCGGAAAGAAATAGCGTGGCGTGACGTCCGGGTGTCCGAACATGTCCCATACCGCAACGTTATGCACAGGTTTGAACCATTGCGGCACCCAATAATGGCCTGATCTGAGAACCCGGTCGAGCGCCCGCGCCGCCACGACCATTTCATCGCGGGTATCGGCTTCCAACGCCTTGTCGATCAGGGCATCGACAACGGGATCGGAAATCCCGGCAATATTGTAGGTCCCGGGCGTGGCCGCCGACTTCGATCCCCATGAGGTGCGGATCGATTCCGACAGGGTGGCATTCAGGGAATAGCGCCGCGAGCAAATGTCGAAATCATAGTCGTTCAGGCGCGACTGATACTGCGCCGCATCCACGAGCCTGAAGGTGGCGTTCACGCCGAGCCGCTCGAGGTTCTTGATGAACGGATTGATGATCCGCTCGAACGCGGGCGAATTGTTCAGGAACTCGATTTCCAGCTGCTGGCCGTCCGGTCCGATCAGCTTGGTTCCCTGACGCTGGAAGCCCGCCTCCTTAAGAAGGTCGTTGGCCTGCCGCAGCAAGGCCCGGTCATTGCCCGAGCCGTTACTGACTGGCTGGGTATAGGCTGTTTCAAACGCGCTCTCCGGCAGCTTGTCGCGATAGGGTTCCAGGAGCGCGAGTTCCTCCGGCCCCGGCAGTCCTTCCGCCTTCATGTCGGAGTTTTCGAAAAAGGATTCGGTTCTCTGATAGAGGTCGTAGAAAAGGTTCTTGTTCGACCACTCGAAATCGAAGGCATAGCTGAGCGCGCGGCGGACGCGGGGGTCCTTGAACTTTTCCCGCCGCGTGTTGATGAACCAGCCCTGTGCCCCGGAGGGTCGCCCGTCCGGAAACTCCTTCTTGATGACGCGCTTGTCCTGGGCTGCGGGAAAATTGTACTCCGTCGCCCAGAACTTGGACCTGAACTCCTCGCGATAGGTCATTTCGCCTTTCTTGAAGGCCTCGAAAGACACCTGCAGATCGCGGTAGAAATCGACGCGAATGATGTCGAAATTCTTCTGTCCCTTCAGGACAGGCAGGTCATTCCCCCAGTAATTCTCGACCCGGTGATATTCGACATAGCGCCCGACGGCATGCTTGCCGACCTTGTAGGGTCCCGAAGACAGGGGGGATGTCAGGGTGCTCTGCTTGAAATCATAGGCCGTGTAGTAGCGTTTGGAAAAAATCGGCAGGGCAGCCACAAGTAGAGCCAACTGCCGCGACTGTTTGCCGGAGAAGTGCAGGGCCACGCGATATTCGTCCAGGATCTCAGCGTCCTCAAGTTCCTGGATGTTCTGACTGATCTGCGGATGCCCGTCGCCCTTGAGCAGCATCAGCGAAAAAGCGACATCTTCCGCCGTCAGCTTCGAGCCGTCGTGGAAACGCGCTTCCGGCCGCAGGTTGAACGTATAGGTGTTGCCGTCTTCCGATACCTCCACC
>JBCDEN010000397.1:0-4623 GCA_039179715.1 Pseudomonadota bacterium | reverse complement strand
TGCTCATCGCCTCAAGCAACTCGGGGTCAACGACAATTGCCGCATTGCCATTGACACGCAACGTGTCGTCGAAGCCCGGGATGATGAAAAGCAACCCGACACCCGGATTGGAAATGATGTTGACCAGGCTGTCGAGGCGGTTGTTCCCGGGGCGGTCGGGAATGGCAAGTGTCTTGTCGTCGAGTACCTTGACGAAACCCGGTGGATCGCCGCGCGGACTGACATCAGCCTTGCCGTCCGCATTCTGTGTTCCAAGGCAAAGGAAAGGCGATCGTTCGATGAAGTCGCGGGCATGTCCGTCGAGCGTCGTCAGGCTTTTCTTCGCGGCAAGGTCGTGGGTCGGTGGAAACAGGTCTCGCAGCGCGGCCTCATCCTTGATCGTGAATTCCGGTTTGGGCTCGACCGCTGTCATTTCCGCACCTCGTGAAACATCTGGAATATGTTGAAGCTCAACCGCACAAGCCGATGACCGGGTTTTGTATTCTTCACACGCATCGGCATGTCCCTCTCATTACCTTGCCAACGGCAGGGCCGATGGAATTGGAGCCACCTTTATAGCTTATTTTTGAGGTGCGCACCTCAGAGTTGTTTCCCCCTTCACCGCCTGTGTCTTAAGCGGTGATCGGCCCTCCAAGGTGTCTTTTCGCCATCAGCCGCCTTGTGACGGATCAATCGCACGGAATCCTGTCACTGTTTACGGTCCGGAAACAGTGCGTCTTCCGGCGCGAGGCTGGGTTTCCGGCAGATCCACGCTATCTTGTCTCTGACTGAAACTCACGAGAGGCCGGCTTGCACCAGGTCCGCCGCAGCAGGATCGAAACCGATGTCCATCCGCCCGGTTACTCATATTGGAGCCACGCAACCAACGCTCGAAGGAGCCGGCGTCAAGCTAGAGCGGGTCTTCGGCTTCCAGGACCCTGAAATGCTGGACCCGTTCCTGCTGCTGGACGATTTCCGCAACAACCGCCCGGAAGACTATCTTGCAGGATTTCCCTGGCACCCTCATCGCGGCATCGAGACGATAACCTACGTCCTTGCCGGTACCGTGGAACACGGCGACAGCCTGGGCAACAAGGGAGATCTGGGGGCCGGTGACGTTCAGTGGATGACTGCCGGGCGCGGCATCATGCACCAGGAAATGCCCAAGGGAGATGCAGAGGGCCGCATGCACGGCTTTCAGCTCTGGGCAAACCTGCCCTCCTCGCTGAAAATGACGGAGCCGCGCTACCAGGACGTGACATCGGGCGAGATCCCGGTCGTTACGGAGGACGACGGGACCTCCGCGCGGATCATTTGCGGTGAATTCTGGGGCAAGCACGGACCGGTCGACGGCATTGCGGCGGAACCCCAGTATCTCGACATTCACGTGCCTGCCGGTCTGAAGAAGCGCCTCAGGGTCGACACGTACAAGCAGACATTCGCCTATGTGTTCGAAGGGTCGGGCACATTCGAGGGGGCATCCGATCCTTTTGGCGTTCTGACGGAAAAGGAATTCGGCGGCGAGGAACTCAAGATCCGCGACCAGACCGGCGACCGCACGCTCGTCATATTCGGGACCGGTGACGAGATCGTGGTTCAGGCGGGCGATGAAGGGATCCGTTTTCTGCTCGTGTCCGGCGCACCCATCAGGGAGCCGGTCGCCTGGCATGGCCCGATCGTCATGAACACGCGCGACGAACTCGTACAGGCCGTGACGGAGCTTCAGAACGGCACGTTTATCCGCTGACAGCCGGGGCCTTCGGCTGCGTCTCAGCTGGTGTGGCCAGCCGAAAAAGTGGGATCATTGCGCATGCGCGCTGCAAAGTGAGCTGGCAGGGTCGCCCACGACCGGGGCCTTGCGGCAGCAGCACCTCTGCCTTGTCCACTTTGTGGCTGCCCGCCATTGAACGTTCACAATCTCTGGTTAGCCCTGTCGGGCAATCAGGAACCGGACCCTCATGCCTCTCAAACTCAGACCCGCCACCCTCGCTGACGCTCCCGTCCTGACCGGCATTCTTCACCGCGCAAAGGCGTCGTGGGGGTATCCGGATGACAAGATGGCGGCGTTTCGCGCAGCCTGGGGCATCCGTGAAACCACGATCCGGTCGATGCAGATAACGGTTGCCGAACAAGATGGGGTACCACTCGCCTTTTCGGGCGTTGTTCCACAAGACGAAGAGACGCTGCTTGTCGATTATCTGTTCGTCGACCCCACAATGCACGGAAGGGGAATCGGAGGTCTGTTGCTGAAACGCGCCGAAGACATTGCCCGGCAGAAAAAGCTCACGCGCCTCTGCCTGGAGTCGGACACCCATGCCGGTACCTACTACGAAAAGCAAGGCTTTCGAACCTTTGACACCCGTCCAAGCGAGATGTCGCCTGGAAGCGAGATGCTTCTCATGGAGAAACGTCTTCCCGCCTGTGTGCACGAACTCGCGCGCGCTGACCTGAGTGTCACGAACCGGCCCTGGCGTTTTGAAATCGAATACGCGAACGAAATTGCCGCGCATTTCGAAGAAGCAAAGAAACGGATTTCGCTTTTGTGGAACGGGCGCACGCTGAAGCTGACGGACTACACATTTCAAAACGGCATATTTGAAGGATCTTGTTCGGAAAGCTCTTATGCTGCGTATCTCGCGTGGCGGGACTGGGGTGCGCCGGACGCCAGCGCTTTCAACCTCTTTGGGTCAGCCATCATCCGGAGCCGGAGCGGCGCACTGCTCTACGGTGTCATGGGTCCTCACACGGCAACAGCAGGAATGATCTATCCTCCAGGGGGAAGCCTTGATCTGAACGACGTCACGCCCGAGGGCAAGGTGGACGTGATCCGGGCAATCGATAGGGAATTGGAAGAAGAGACAGGACTGCGAGGTGCCGACTTGAGGAGGGCCGAATTGCTGGCTGCCTTCGACGGACCACGAATTTCCATCGCGCGGGTGTTCGATAGCGATGCGGAAACTGAAGATCTGCGACGAAGCATCATGGAGCATTCGGCGGCATCGGAAGAGCAGGAACTCTCCGAAATTCATATCATACGGTCTCGCGCTGATCTCGATGACCCGGCAATCGTGCCATTCGCGCGTGAAATTGCACATTACCTGTTGCGCTGACACCGGCTCTGAACCTGGCCCTGAAGCCCCCAGCAAGGTCCAGACCCCAGGCTCTTGGAGGACCGTCAATGGTTTGTTCACCAAGAACACGCGGTAGGGACTGGCGGGACCCGGCCAGACATGCAAAAGTCCGCTCAGCCCGGTACGAGGGGGCAGGTTATTCTCCAGGGAGAACGGAATATGGGCCGGCGCTACGCGATCTTGGATGTCTTTACAAACACACTTCTGGCCGGCAATCCGCTTGCGGTGGTATTGGACAGCGAAGATCTGAGCGATGAGCAGATGCAGAAGATCGCGGGAGAGTTCAATCTGTCCGAAACGGTGTTTGTGTTTCCGCCCGAAAACCCAGGCCAGTCGGCCAGCCTGCGGATTTTCACCCCGAAAATGGAACTCCCCTTCGCGGGCCACCCGACGATCGGCACTGCAATTCTTCTGGCAAAGGAACGCTTTGGCGATGTCGACGGCGAACAGGATGCGGTCGTTGTTCTGAAGCAGAAGATCGGTGCCGTGCGCTGCGCTGTCATCCTGAAGCAGAATGCGGCCGGCTTTGCCGAATTCGATGTGCCTAGCCTGCCGGAACCGGCCGGTCCGACCCACAATGTCGAACTCATTGCAGCCGCGCTGGACCTTGAGCCGACCGATATCGGCTTTGAAAACCACGCGCCCTCCCGCTTTCAGGTCGGGCCTCCCTTCAGTTTCGTGCCGGTGCGCGACCTTGATGCCCTGTCGCGGGCAAAACCGGTCGCCGCAATGTGGAAGGCCGGTTTTGGCAAGGAAGATCACAACCACGCCTACATCTACTGCCGAGAAACCCGGTCTCATGACAGCGCCTTTCACGCAAGGCTGTTCGCGCCGGACATGGGTATCCCGGAAGACCCCGCAACGGGCTCGGCCGCAGCCGCCTTTGCAGGCGTCGTAAACTTTTATGACGGCCTGACGGAAGGCACGCACCATATCCGCATCGAACAGGGCTTCGAAATGGGACGGCCATCCCTGATCGATCTTGAAATCGATATCGAACACGGTGGCATGCACGCGGTCCGCATCGGCGGTCAGGCGACCCTGGTCGCCCGGGGGGAACTGTTCGTCTGACGGGGCTTCAGTCTTCCCTGACGCCGGCCGCCGCGCTGTCCTCGCCCGTTTTGGGCTGCTGCCGCGCATTCACGATACCGGGCAGCACCACCCCTGTGATGATGAGCGCGCCGCCGATAAGGATGTCCGCGGTCATCTCTTCGCCAAGCGCCAGATAGGCAATGACGAAGGTGAAAACCACAGACAGGACCGCGAGCAATGCCGCGGTCACGGTCGATACGGTCGCCATCGCCTCGTACCACAGATAGTAGCCCAATGCCGTGGACAGGACGCCGAGCAAAACCAGCAGGAGCGCATCCGACGCAGTTGCCTCCAATGGGTAGAGCAGCAGGCTGGGTGACAACACGACGGCGCTTGGCAGGAGGATCTTTAACAGGACCTCCATGCGGTCCATGGTTGACCTTGTCTGCTTGACTGCCTGCGCACTGCCGACGATGAAAAT
>JBCDEN010000120.1:0-8489 GCA_039179715.1 Pseudomonadota bacterium | reverse complement strand
GGAGAAACACAATGAGAGCTATGTTGGCGGCCTTTGCCGCAATCGTGGTCATAACGATCGGGGCGAGCCAGGTTCTCGACCGGGCGGGTTTCTCCAGCGCCGAGCAGGGCACCAGTTCGTCCGTCAGACTGGGGGAGTAGCTCAGTTCTCGCTGCGCGTTGTGCCTTTGTGCAGCACGACACGTGTCACATCATCGCAGCAGGCGATCTTTCCGTGAAAACGCGGATGTAATCAACGGGGGATGAGCCTGCCCACAGAACCCAGAGCCTGTTCGGGTCCTTCCGGTCGATCCAGACCCGGTCACCCCGTTCCAGTCCGCGCAGCTCTGTGCTGATGTAGTTGACGTTGTTGTTGGCGAGATAGTCCGTCGCCGCCATCGTGTGCTGGAAAGCGGCGATGCCAAGGATCGGCGCATCGAAGTCGACAAAACCGATATGTGCACCCGCCAGGCTGTCGAAGAAGACATAGTGGCTCGCGATGGTTTCGCCTTGCCGGATGATGCCTCTATCCCCACCGATATCAACGCGGATGGGTTCCTTCAGGACGATGTTCTGATCTTCGTCGAACGCGTAGAGATTGTCCGTGTTGAAGTTGTCCGCGCCAACGGCAAACGGCGTTTGCGTGTCCAGAAGAACGAATTTTCCATTGCCGCGCTGATCGACAATCTCGCCGCCGAGAACGACGGCCATTGCAGGGCTTGCACAGATCAGCGCAAGAACTGCCGGGATGAGTTTCTTCAGCATGCCGCCTCCAGCCAGATTGAAAACACCATGCCGTATCCGCATGGCCGTCAACAAGCATGTGACGGTCACAGTCGCGTGTAGGAAGCCGGTTCCGCTTCGGTCGAATCAACGCTGGTCAGCTGGAACCGCCATCGGCGTTCGGAAAGAACAGTTGCTGACCGTCGACCCGGTAGGCGGCAATCGCTGCCTGGCCTTGTTTCGACAGAAGCCAGTCGACAAAGACCCGACCCATTTCGGCTTTCACATGCGGATGCGCCTCCGGGTTCACCAGGATGACACCATACTGGTTGAACATGCGCGGATCGCCTTCCACCATGATTTCGTGATTGGCCTTGTTGCCGAATGCGATCCAGGTCGCCCGGTCGGTCATGACATAAGCGTCCATGCCGATCGCGGTGTTCAAGGTTGCCCCCATTCCGGAGCCGGTTTCCCGGTACCAGGTCCCTGATGCCGCCGCCGCCCCGATGCCGGCCGCTTTCCAGAGCCGCAGCTCTGCCTTGTGGGTGCCGCTGTCGTCACCGCGCGATGCGAACGGCGTTTCGGTTGCGGCGATCTTCGGCAGCGCCGCAACCACATCGCGGCTTCCCCTGATGCCTGCCGGGTCGGACGCGGGGCCGACAATCACGAAGTCGTTATACATGACGTCGGCGCGCGAGACGCCAAAGCCGTCGGCAACAAATTTTTCCTCCGAGGGCTTTGAATGAACCAGCAGCACGTCGCCATCGCCATTGACGGCGTTGCGGATTGCCTGACCGGTGCCGACGGCAACGACGCGGACGTCGATCCCGGTCCCGTTGCGGAAGGCGGGAAGAATGTGATCGAAGAGGCCCGAATTCTGGGTCGAGGTGGTCGACTGGACAATGATGAATTTCTCTTCGGCCTTTGCGCCGGAGATCGTTGCAACGCCGAGAAT
Organism: Pseudomonadota bacterium; assembly: GCA_039179715.1. Classification (GTDB taxonomy): domain Bacteria; phylum Pseudomonadota; class Alphaproteobacteria; order Rhizobiales; family Stappiaceae; genus Roseibium. The sequence goes on along the minus strand of JBCDEN010000120.1, from coordinate 6,833 downwards.
AAAGGTTGCGAGCGCAAGGCGCATCAGGCGACTGGTCAAACTGTCCTCCCGGATTTTTCCGCCAGTGATCGGGTGTCGGGGCCAAGGTAAAGCCTGCCATCGTGCCAGGCGCGTGCCGGTTCGCTTTGCGGGTTGTTCAGAACCTGACGGGCAGAACCGGTTTCGGCGACAACACCGTCCTGTAGGAAGATGACATCCTCGCCGAGCCGGTGCGCCTGACCGCTGTCATGGGTAATGAGCACGATCGTGACGCCGCGGGCATTTGCCTCCAGTACGAGGTTTTCAATTGCGGCGGTCGATGCCGGGTCAAGGTTCGCCGTCGGCTCGTCGAGAAACAGGAGATCGGGGTCACAGGCCAGCGCCCGGACCACCGCCAGCCGTTGCTGTTCGCCGCCGGAAAGAACCCGCGCCGGCCGTTTGGCAAGGTGATCGAGACCGGCGGAGGCAAGAGCTGCGTCGATTTTCCTCGCACGCTCCGAGCCACGCAGGCCGCGAACCGACAAGGCAAACTTGAGATTGGCCAGAACGGACCGGCGCAGAAGGACCGGACGCTGAAACACCATGGCCTGAGCTTGCCGCGCCTGTTTACCGAGAGGGCCGCCCTGCCACGAAATGTCTCCCTCAAGCGGATGGATCAAGCCGTGCAGCAGTCGCAGGAGCAGACTCTTGCCCGCGCCGTTCGGTCCCATCACGAGTGTTCGCGAGCCCTTTCTGATCGAGACATCGACGCCGTCCAGAAGCCGCTGGCCGCCGGCTTCGAAGACAAGGCCGCGTGCTTCAAGAAGCGGCTCGGGTGCCAGCGATTGGCGCGAAGCTGAAGGCGCAGCAGGCATATCGAATCCGGCGTCACGCATAGGCGGCCCTCACGGCAGAGGCTTTCAGGGCCATGACACAGGCGGTCACCGAAAAGGCGATTGCCAGAAGAACGACGCCGAGCGCAAGGGCGAGCTGGAGATTGCCCTTCGACGTTTCCAGCGCGATCGTCGTGGTCATCACGCGGGTCACGTGGTTGATGTTGCCACCGACGATCAGGACGGCGCCAACTTCGGCGACCGCGCGGCCGAAACCGGCCAGGGCGACGGTCAGGAGCGTGTAGCGGGCGTCCCAGAGAAGGGACAGCACGCGGTCCAGCGCGCCAACGCCGAGCGATGCGAACTGTTCGGCATATTCGCGGTTCAGGTCTTCAACGACCTGCCGCGTCAGCGCGGCAACGATTGGGGTGACAATGATCATCTGGGCAATGATCATGGCGCTCGGGGTATAGAGCAGGCGGAGCGGTCCGAGCGGACCGGAAGCGGACAGCATCAGGTAGACGACAAGACCGACCACGACCGGGGGCAGTCCCATCAGCGCATTCAGCGTGACGGACAGAATCGTGCGGCCGGGAAAGCGGAAAACACCGACGGCAGCGCCAAGCGGAAATCCGACCAGACAGGCAAAAAAGACAGCCGTCAGCGTGACCCGCATCGACAGGCCGATGATTTCCAGGAGATCCGGATCAAGTGCAAAGACGAGGGCGAAGGCCCCGCCTAACACGCTCCAGAAACCGTCCATTTATGCTTTTCCTCCCAAGCTTTGGGAAAAAATAGCGTAAAATGCACAAAAATCCAACTCAAAGCTGCTGCAGCGGCCGTGCTATCCCAATATCATCCGCACGTTCTTCAACCGCGTCTTGCTGAGCTCATGCAGGTTCCTGTTCCTCAAGCACTTTTCGGGCGACGCGGAAGCATTCCAGCGCCTGCGGCACACCGCAGTAGATCCCGACCACGTGAATGATGGCCTGGATTTCCTTCCTGGTGACACCGTTGTTGATGGCGCCCCGGCAATGGATTTCCCACTCGGTCATCTTCCCGAGCGCACCGATCATTGCGAGGTTCATCATGGACCGGGTTTTTGCGTCGATGACATCGTCGCCCCAGCCGAATCCCCAGCACCAGGCTGTCATTGCTTCCTGAAACGGACGGGTGAAGTCATCCGCCTTGGCCAGATTGTTTTCGACATACTCTGCGCCAAGCGTCGCCTTGCGCTGTTCCAGTCCCTTTTCGAACAGATCCTGATCCATCTCTTACCTCAGTTTGATCGCGACATTTTTCGTTTGAACGTAATTGAGCAGCGCTTCGCGGCCCTTTTCGCGACCGTAGCCGGATTTGCCGAAACCGCCAAAGGGGGTTTCGACGCCGCCCGCGTACCATTCATTGACAAACACCTGCCCGGCGCGAAGGCCTTTGGTTGCCCGCATGGCGCGGTCGATGTCGGATGTGAAGACGCCGGCGACCAGCCCGTAAGGTGTTCCATTGGCGATCCGGATGGCTTCTTCCTCGGTGCTGAATTTCAGGACGGAGAGGACCGGTCCGAACACTTCGTCATTGGCGATCGTCATGTCGGGCGTGACACCTGTCATAACCGTCGGTTCAAGAAAATAGCCAGGCCGGTTCATCCGCCGTCCGCCCGTGGCAGCGCGCGCACCGTCGCGTTCGGCCTTTGAGACCATGCCCGCTGCGCGCTGGCATTGCGCTTCGGAGATCATCGGTCCCATGTTCGCGCCAAAGTCCGGAAACCCGAGCCCGTCGCCGATATCGAGGTCTTCCGCCATGGAGACAATTCCGTCGACGAGCCTGTCGTGGATCTTTTCATGGGCGACGACGCGGGACATGGCGGAACAGACCTGACCGGCATTGAAGTAAATGCCCCAGCGGACGTCGGACAGGAACGCATCGAGATCTGCGTCGTCATGGACGATGGCGGCGGACTTGCCGCCGAGTTCAAGGACGCAGGGCACGACATTGCGGGCCGCGGCCGTTGCAATAGCCGTACCCGTCTGAACCGAGCCGGTGAAGACGATCTGGTTGACACCGGGATGCGCGGTGAGTGCCGCGCCGGTGTCCTTGCCCAGACCGCAAAGGATGTTGAGCGCGCCATCGGGTAGGCCGCAGGCCAGCGCGGCATCGGCAAAAAAGCGGTTGGTGAGCGGATCCAGTTCCGGCGTCTTCACGACAACGGAACAGCCGACGGCAAGTGCAGCCGATAAGGAACGCGCCGTCATTTCCATCGGATAGTTCCACGGAATGATCTGGGCCGAGACGCCGAAAGGCTCATGCGTCGTGAAGTCAAAATAGCCGCCGCCGAGCGGGATGGAGCGGCCTTCCATGGTTTCGGCCTGGTTGCCGTAATATTCAAAATAGCGTGCCGCGCCTTCGAGCTCGAGCCTTGCCTCCCAAAGCGGCTTGCCGGCTTCGCGTGTCAGGATCGGGGCGATCTCGTCGATCCGGTCGAAGATATACTCTCCCATTTTCCGCACGACGCGGCCGCGTTCAACCGGGCGGAGGTCCGACCAGGCGCAGCTGGCACTCAGGGCTGCGGCCGCCGAAACCGCGCGATCGACATCGCCTTCATCCGCAATCGCCTGGTCCGCGACACGCTCGCCCGTTGAAGGGTCGAGAACCTCGACATGTCCGGCGCCGCCCTCGCAATAGTCGCCGTCGATGAAGTTATGCCAATAGGCCGGTATGTCCGTCATTGGGCCCTGATCCTGCAAGAATGAAGTCTGTCGTAATGCGGTTTCATGCGCCGGTAGACGTGGCGCACGCGTTCGGGTGCATCGTCCAGTTCGACATATCGCCGTTTCTGCGGCCGGAGCCCGGTCGAGTTCCTGAGATTGGCGTGGAAGGAACCACCGTCCCACCAGCTGTATTGCGCCGTGTCAGCTCCCGGTTCCCAGGTGAGCGCATCTGCAATGAAGGGTATCCCGACCGCGTCGCAAAACGCCTTCACCGTGGCTTCCGGGTTTTCCAGAAGATCATTGCTGTCGATCACGGGCGGGGCCGTGCCGTGGAGGGCATGAACGAGATCGAACAGCGCCCGCTGTTCGGGAAAGCCGACCTCGGCGCTGTCGAAGTCGGGCCACTTGTCATACATGGACGTGATTGTGAGCGCGGGGTCGCGGATCAGGAACGCATGGGTGAAATGGGACAGGAAGTCCGCGTCCCACATGTGGCTGATGTAATGCGGGAAATCCTTGAGGAAGACCGGTCCCGCTTCCGCCCGCGCCTGGATGTCCGCCCAGACGCTTTCAAGTGTCAGGCCCGGAGTGGTCCTGTCGCCCGGCTGCCATCTCGGCCAAAGGGGTTCCGCGCCCTGATACCAGGCCTCGCCGAAGGGTTCGTGCAGGCAGTCAAGATCGCCGCGCTGGCGCATCATCCATTCAAAGGCGGTGGAGGTCGACCGGGGCACCGCCCAGAGCGCCACGATCTTATGCATGAAGGCGCTCCAACAATCGTCCGTGCCTGCCTTCCGGGGTCAGTTTCAAAGAGCGGAAGATCCGCCAGTAAAGGGCGGTATCGTGCGCGATGACCGGTTTGCCGAGCCGTTCTTCCAGGTGCGGGGTCAGATGCAGCATGCGTTGCGGCTGGCCATTTCGTCCGGTGCGGAAATTGACCATGCCGTTGGCAAGGTAGGCATCTGCGCCCGGAGCCTTGTAGGCAACAAATTCGAAACTGCGCCGGGCGAGATCGCCGTCGAAGATCCATCTTTTCCGGTTCACGTCGTCCTGGCTGTTGAACCAGCCCTGGTCGACAAAATTCCCGGCCCACACAACGTCAAAGCCCGCTTCTTTCAGGAAGCCCACCGTGCCCTGCCACCATTCCGGCCAGTGATAGACGGCGTTAAGCGCAACCTTTTCAACGTTCATTTCGCGCAGTGCCTCGACCATGGCGTAGCCGGCCATATGAAAGGCGAGGCCGTAGGTGTCGCTCAGCCGCGCACAGAAATCGGCAATGCCCTGAACGCCCTTGCCGGATGCATGCACCCAGTTGGACCCGACCTGGGCGCAGACATCAGCGCCATTGTTGGCCATCACCGACGCGAAATCCTCCAGCATGGCAAAGTTCTGCGTGCGCTGGTCGAGCCGATGGCGGTAATCGGGCACATGAAGCATCCAGCCGTGCACGCCAACGCTTTCGGGCGCGATGCGCAGGAAGTCGCTCGGGGCGGCATCCCAGTCATGGGGAGGGCAGGTGAAGCCGACCTGATGCGGAAACAGCTTCTGGTCCCCGGTCCACTCCAGCGGCATGCCCTGCGCTTCGGACCCGGGCGCAGACATCAGGCTTCCCGCATCCAGTTCTGCAGGGCCTGAACGGAATGTTCCGACAAAACACCGCAGGCCGGATCGAGCACCAGCGGGCCGGGGTTGTAGCCACGGCTGCGCAAACCCTTCTGGACAGCCTCGACCAGGTAGATGTCCTCCTCGACGGTAGTCGACCGGTCCTGAACGGCGAGCCGCCGGATCGTCTCGCTGTCGACGCCATCCACAGTGTACCAGCCGCGCCAGACGGTCACGTGATCAACATCCACCGGGCGCCAGTGATAGGTGTTCAGGATATTGCCAGGATAGACCTGGAACGAGAACAGCGGCCACAGGAACCAGGAGGAATAATCGCCAGCGTGTTCGTTGGCATCCAGATCGATTTCGTAGGTCATCCTCTCCAGGTTCTGGCACTCGGTCGTATGCCGGAGACAGTATCCTTGTGGCTGGATGTCATAGGTCTCGGGCTTGACCACGCCGGTCGCGAATGTGGGGTGGTTGATGGGGCAGTGATAGCATTCCGAATAGTTTTCGACCGAGACTTTCCAATTGCAGTTCTCGGCAATTTCCACCCATTCGAGCGGCTTCAGGCGATCGATCTGCGGAACGAAGGCGCGCAGTTCCTCGCGCACGTTCGGAAACCAGTCGTCCATCGGTTTTGCATCCGGGTCGAGATTGACGAACAGGAAGCCGCAGAAATCCTCGATGCGCACGGATGTCAGGCAGATCTTGGTGCGGTCGAAGCCGGGAACCGAGCGGACATTCGGCCCGGAGCGCAGGCCCCCCGTCAGGTCGTAGGTCCAGCTGTGATAAGGACAGACAAGGAGCTTGGTGTTGCCTTCGCCCTGCACCAGCTGGTGCGCGCGGTGCTGACAGACATTGTAATAGGCGCGAAGCTCGCCCGCCCGGTCGCGCAGGCAGATGATGCTCTCGTCCGCGATATCGACGGTGAAATAGTCGCCTGGTTTTTCAAGCTGTGAAATGTGTCCGGCGAATTGCCACGTTCGTGCCAGCAAGCCGTCTTTTTCCCGTTTGAAATGGTCGGGGTCCGTGTAATAGCGGGCTTCAAGCGAATGTGTCAGCTGGCTGTGAACGTTCATGAGCGGTCCTTCCACTCTTCCTGATAGAGCCCCATCTTGTGGCGGCGGGTGTGAAAGCGGTCGATGCTGGAAATGACGTCTTCGGGTGCGTCGGCGATGACAAAGGCAAGCAGCGTTTCCAGCAGGGCGATGGTCGAGACGGAAGAGGGAAAGAACTGCGGGGTCTCCGCATCGACAACAAAGGCATGGTCGCTGCCGACGACGATGGGCGAGGCCGGGCTGTCCGAGATGGCCACAATGGTAAGGCCCTGTTCGCGTGCCGTCTCCACAGCCGCGATAACATCCGTGCGGTAGGGCTTGCAGGTCATGGCGACGAGCACATCCCGCTCATCTGCACGGGCCAGGTCGTCGGTTGCGACCGACCCCATTCTTGGAATGGTCCAGATCGTGTCGACGGCCATATCCGCGAGATAGGAGAAGTTGCGCGCATTTGAATTGTTCACGCCGACGCCAAGAACGTAGGTGTGGCGCGCGTTCACGATCGCATCGGCCGCCGCCTTCATCGTGTTGGCATCTGTCGCTGCAAAGGTGTTCTCGATATTCGAGATCGCGCAGGCGGCCATCTCTGCAAAAAGTGCGTCCAGCTGACCGCCCTTGGCCAGCGACTGCAGCCAGCGTGCGCGGTCCGGAAAATCCGTCCCGCGGCTGCGGAT
>JBCDEN010000811.1:0-1922 GCA_039179715.1 Pseudomonadota bacterium | reverse complement strand
CCCATCCGGACCTGCGGCGCACATCCCGGGTTCGGGCCGTCATGCGGTTTGCCGAAGAGATCCTGCGAGCCGAAAAAGCCCGGTTTCTTGGTGCTGAGCCGGGTCATGTCGGGAAATGAGCAATCGGCGACGGTTCGGAAACGGACTTAAGCCCGCGCTTGGCCCAAAACTGATCAAAAGCGTAAACGCGGCGCCGGGATACGCGTCATGGCTCTCAGTGTTTTCGAAATCTTCAAAATCGGTGTCGGTCCATCCTCGTCCCATACGATGGGGCCGATGCTGGCTGCCAACGCCTTTTTGGACGTGCTCCGCAATTCGACGATAAGCGGGCATGTGCGCGTCCGGGTTACGCTCTACGGATCGCTGGCGTTTACCGGAAAAGGACACGCGACCGATCGCGCGGTCGTGCTCGGCCTCCTGGGCTTTGTCCCGGCGACCCTTGATCCTGAGGAAGCGGAAGCGGCCCTGAAAACGCTGAACGAAACGGGATCTCTGTCCCATCCCGGCTTGCCGCGTCTGGAATTCGATCCCGCAGCCGATGTCGTATTCAGTTACGAAAGCCCGCTTCCCGGGCATCCGAATGGTCTTGTGGTTGCCGCGTTAGATAAGCGTAACGCTGTTGTGGTGAGCGAAACCTATTACTCGATCGGTGGTGGATTCATCGCAACGGAAGCCGAACTCGCGCGGATGCGGGAGGACGATAGTCACGAGGGAGGGCCGACGCTGCCTTTTCCCTTCAAAACGACCTCTGACATGCTTGCGCAGGGTGTCAAGAGCGGTCTGTCAATCGCGCAGATGATGCGGGCGAATGAACTGGCCTGTCGCAGTGAAACAGATTTGAATACCGGGCTTGCCAGGATCTGGTCTGTTATGAACGCCTCCATCGAGCGCGGTTTCACGGAATGCGGCATTCTGCCCGGCGGACTGCGCGTTCGCCGCCGCGCGGCGTCTATCAAGGCGCAGCTCGTATCGGAGATCGGTCGCAACGATGCTCAGCCCCATGTGGTGAACGACTGGATCTCCCTCTACGCCATGGCGGTCAACGAGGAAAACGCCGCCGGCAACCAGATCGTGACGGCGCCGACCAACGGGGCGGCCGGAGTCGTACCGGCGGTGTTGCGCTACTACCTTGATCACTGCGTCCATTCCGATCAGGATAAAGTGGGGGAGTTCTTGCTGACGGCGGCGGCAATCGGCGGATTGATCAAGGAAAATGCCTCGATTTCCGGCGCGGAGGTGGGCTGTCAGGGTGAAGTGGGATCAGCTGCCGCAATGGCTGCGGCAAGCCTCTGCGCCGTGCTTGGAGGCACCAACGAACAAGTCGAGAATGCCGCAGAGATTGCCCTCGAACACCATCTCGGTATGACCTGCGATCCGGCGGGCGGCCTCGTCCAGGTTCCGTGCATCGAACGCAACGGTCTGGGTGCCATCAAGGCGGTCTCGGCCGCCTCGCTTGCGCTGCGGGGCGACGGCACCCATTTCATGCCGCTCGACAATTGCATTGAGGCCATGCGCCAGACCGGTCTGGAGATGAACGCCAAATTCAAGGAGACCAGTCAGGGCGGTCTGGCCGTCAATCTGCCGGAGTGCTGAGATCAGCCAAACGTCGGTGAAGCCCCACCCGCCTCAAAGGAAGGCGGCCCGGCACTTGCGGATCTGACAGGTTCCCGGCTGAGATGATGCTCGGCGGCATTGAGCCACTGCCTCGGCACGCAGCCGGGACACGATCCTTTTGTCTCCCTCCGATTTCCATCTTTCCCGGCTTGAGTCTTCGGAGATGCAGACGCGCTTGTCTCCCAGGTCGCAATTAACGAAGCAGGACTGGAAGGGTTTGCCTTCCTGGGCGGTAACCAGGGACGGCGAGAGAATGAACGAGATAACCAGGAGACCGTAGGTCAAAGCGCGCATGGTGATGTGTCCAT
>JBCDEN010000059.1:0-11156 GCA_039179715.1 Pseudomonadota bacterium | reverse complement strand
CGTTTGCAACGAACCTCACGACCTACCGGACGGCGGTTGTCTACCTGACACCTCCACAGGATCTCGCGGAGGCCTGGGAGCGTTCGCCGGCTATCCTCGATCCGGGCGGTCCAGTCGATGGCTATATTCTTCCGCCCGTCGCCGGAACGGGTCTCAAGTTCGGCGCCGGTATTCACAAATACAAGGCGCCACCGAACAAGGACCGTGTTCCGAAAGCCGGGGAAGGCGAGATCCTGCGCAACCACTTTTCCCCGCCGTTTTCGCGGATCGAGGAATACCGTGTCGACGACGTGGTGACCTGCGCCTACACGTTCACGGCTGACGAGCATTTCTTTGCAACGACCGAGGACATGGCAACCATAGTGTCCGCCTGTTCCGGGCATGGCTACAAGTTCGGTGCGGTTGTCGGGCAGAAGCTGGCGGAGGGACTTGTGACAGGGGACATGGCTTCGGCGCGCACATGGCTGGAAGCGCGCGACTAGGCGCGCATCCGAATTGGGCTCTCGACGCTCCCAGGTGCAAAGCGTGTCCTTTGCGAAGCGGCAAGCGCATATCCGAACACTCACCGCAGCTCCGGTTCAGATCAGTGCAATGAGGCGGCAGGGGCCGCCGGTGCCGCCTGCATGTTTCGGAGCGCCCACGACAAGGGTCGCGCCGGTTGCCGGGAGCTGGTCCAGGTTGGCCATGTTTTCCACGGCCCAGCGGTTGGACGGCAGCCAGCGGTAATGCGTGGCGAAATCCGCGGACAGGCCGTAGTCGATCGACAGCGTGTCGACACCGACACCGCCCGCCTCCGTTTCTTCAAGAAGCATGTTGACCGCGTCCACATGGAAGCCGGGGAAGTGCATTTTACCCTCGTCGTCCGCATTTCTGAATTGCGGTGTTCCAAGACGCTGCTGCCATCCCGCATTTTGCGCGACACAGGCACCTGCCGGGATCGGGCCATTGGCGGCTATCCATGCCTTCAGGTCATCAGGCGTGACCTGCGCATCCGGGTCCGCCGCGGCCTTTTCGCGGATGTCGACAACAGCCAGCGGGCAGACAAGCGACTCAACGGGAACTTCGTCGATGGACGTGCCGCCATCGGTGAAATGAAGCGGGGCATCGATATGCGTACCGGTGTGTTCATTCACCCGGATGTTCTTGAGGTTGAAACTGTGTTCGGCATAGTTGAAGACCTCCTCGTCAAAGAACTGCTGCTCTCCGAAATAGGTCGGGAAGTCATATGTGAGCGTATGGGTCAGATCGACGACCCGGCTTGGGGTCTGCGCCATGAGTGGCCTCGACCCCAGCGCTGTTGTGGCGGCAATTGCAACACCCGTTGCCGCTGCTCCACGAAACAAGTCGCGGCGGCTCAAAGCCTTTCCCTTCACGAATTCCATGATCACGGGATGACACATCTGACTTCTCCTTTTTCGGGTTGCTCCATTCTGCCGGCCGGCCTTATCGGCCGATCTTGTGGGTTGTTGGCGCCATGCGCAACATCTATCGAGAAAAATGCGGATGGCGCAACGTTGTTGTGCTTCGCCGCTACTCGGCCGCGACAGACGTCTGGAGAGCTCTACAAAATGCTTGGTCGAGATCCGCGATCAGGTCGTCGGGATGTTCCAGGCCGACGGAAAGCCGGATCAGTCCTTCCGGAGTGGCGCTGTTTGCGCCGCTCCAGCAATCACCAGGACTGGCCCGGCCATCGAGACCGCCCGAACAGGATCGGCAGATCAAGCATTCGCCCGCCGCCGGAGCGGGTGCCGGGTGGTTTGCTGCTGCCTCCCGGAGGGTCCATTGTCTCCGCAGCAGCGCGAACCTGTGGCGGGCCTGATGCCTTGCCCTGTGAGAGTTCACCGGCGATCCAGCGGGCGACCTGCGGCGCTGACACGCTGGTGCCCGGCATTGCGACAAACGATCCGCTCGCCGATCCGGCGCTCACGACACCATGCATGACGATACTGTCGTCGCTCTGACCGGATGCATCCGGTCCGGTCTTGGCCGGATTGTTGGTTGGCCCGGAGGCCGAGTAGAGCGCAATCGGGCAGTGTTCCTGTGGATCCGTATTCACAAAGCCCGCAACGACAACCGTTCTGTCACCGCTGGCAAAACCGCTCAACGTACCCTCGCGCCGAACCAGCGCCGGGGTCGCGACCGGGTCATAGCCAAGGCGCCCGCCAATCAGCGGGCGGTCGAGCGGATTGATCTGGAGCCCGGGCTCATAAAACTCTGCATAGAGCGGGTCATCGAAATAGGATTGGCGGCCAAAAACGGGATACCCGGGCAGCGTTTCGTCGCGTATCACCCAGGCTTTCGCCCGGACGTCGCCGGAGTGTTCCGGTGCTTGCAGATGCAGTTTCCAATGCCCTGAGGGTGCGAAGGGGCCAACGTCTTCCGGGCTGTCCGTCGCGTAGAGAAAAACACCGAAATGACCGCGCTTGAACGGACCGACGTTTGCACCGAGAAAATAGACGAGCCCCAGGCGCTCGTCCTGCTCATTGACCAGTTCCTGCCATGCGACGGGATGATGCGATGGCACGTCGACCGGTTCGATCCCTCCCGGCCCGTCAACTGTTAGAGTGACGTAGTCGTCAGGAACCTGTCCCTCCTCATCCAGCCAGATCTGCAAGGCCGACAGGCTTCGATCAGATGGCTGGACGCGCCAGTCCAGCGATTGCTGCCGGGGCGGATCACCGCAAATTTCGATACGCGCGTGGCAACGGCTTTCATTTCCGTTTCCGGCCGGCAAAACAAATTCGCACTTGATCGTCTGGTTCGCCGCCTTGATCAGGGCATTCCTGATTTTCTTTTCGATCGCCCCGGTGCCATCATGCGGTCCGGCATAATTCCCGAAACTGAAGTTGATGACGAGGGGCGGGCGAACACCCGGTTGTCCCTCGATCCCGATGCGCTTGTGGCGGTCGAGGATGAAAAAGAGCGCTTGTTCCAGCCAGGACGCGAAAAGGCTGCCTGAAGGGTCCTGAACGTCCGACGTGCGCAGGTTGACTGCGATAATGGGGCGTTTTTCGGCGTCAGCAGATTCAGTTCCATGGGAAGGGAAACCTGCGGCAAGACCCATCACATGCGTGCCGTGCGACAGGCGGTGCGCGATCGGCGTGTGCCGGCGGTTTGACCAGTCCGTCGCACCGATGGACTGATAGAACGCGGTATCGTCCAATATGCCGTTGTGCATGTTTTCAGCGAGATGCTCCGTCAGCCCGTTTCCTGTCCACACATTCCCGACCGTCGCAGGTTCAATATGCACCGAGGCGGGCAAGTCATCGGAGGCCACACCGTCCATGTTCCAGAAAAACTTCACGCGGGATGTCTCGGCTGCATCGGCGGAGCCGCGAAAGAGCTCGTGACCGACGGCGATGCCGTTGTCGATAACCGCCATGACGACGGAGCCTTCCTGCACCTCAAATTCCGCTGGCTTCTCTATGACAAAAGGATCCTTCTGGTTGACGATGTCGTCTGGCCGAAAGGCCGGGCCGACTTCGAACCAGGCAATCCCGGTTTCGTTTGCGTCCGGGTCGAGAACAAACCGGTTGACCGTGTTCAGGTAGTTTCGACGCGCATAGAACGAGACCGTTTCCGGAGCCGCACTCTTTCTGAAGTCCTGCGAGTACTCGGGCGGAATCAGAAGAAAGTCGCTCGTGTCGTCGCCCAATCCCAGATATCTGGCAAACTCCCGGATATCCAGAAGCGTATAATTTTCCTTTGTTCGCGGATCGATCGCCGGCTGCACAACCGTCAGCCACCAGATGTCGTCCGCATCGGTTTTCAGATCCACTGCGATTGCACGGCTCAGTGTGTTTATGCGAAAATCCGCTTCCGGATTGAGGACAATGTCACCACTGTCGAATTCGTGCCAGGTAAAGACCACGACGGCCTCCCTCTCGTTCGGACAGGTTCAAAAAAGACTGCGTTACCATTCGGCCTTGGCCTTGTTCCAAAGCCAGCCCAGTGGCTGTGACGGGGCGTCTGGAGCAGAATTCAGGAAGTCTTCTTCGCTCACCCAGTCAGTTTCGGCCTTCAGGCCCGGTGGTGAGGTGGCGAAGTCGTAATATTGCCGCCAATCGAAATCCAGGCCTTCCGCGGAACCGGACGCGTCCTTGAATAATGTCCCGTCGAATTTCCAGCCCTTGTCCGGAGCATTTTGCATAGACCGTCTGACGAAGTACTCGCCAAGGTTCAACCCGAGGACCGCCCCTGCTGCACTGTCGACCGGGAAGTGCACGCCGGCCACAGTGCGATTGATCGCGATACGTGCCGCCTGGCGCATCATCATCTCGCCCCAGAGGTCTCCGGAGTATGGTTCGGTTCCTGTCTCCTGCAGCAACCGCCAGAGCACCTGAGCCATGCAGAAGGCTTCGGTGGCATGTCCGCTCGGCAGGCTCCCATGGGTCGGTGTCCATATCATCGGCTGGATTTGCGGCGACCACTCGATGGGACGCTTGCAAGCCAGGGCATACTTGACGCGCATCTCGACGTAGTTTGCGAGCCAGAGAGACATGCCCAGAAGTTCGACCGTGAACGGTGTCCGGTCCGGATCGACAAAAGCAATGGATCGGAGGAATTCCAGGGGCGTTGCCAGCTGGGAGATGATTTCACCGGCCCTGTCCGCACGCAGGTCCGCATAGTTGGCGATCATTGTCAGCTGGTCTGAGAAAATCTCCTGTGTCGGCCGCTTCATGGCCATGAGCAGCTGATACTTGGTCTGCGACGTCCCGTATTCCGTTTGCAGATGATAGACATTGGCCTCGCCGCCAGTGAACTTGAAGCCGATGCGCGAGCCGAGTTCGAGCGAGAAAATGCTTGCGCGAACGCCGGGTGACAGCCGATCAAGATAGGCGGTGCTCTCCTGATTGTCCGCGTCGACATCTCCGGCCGGCACCGGCTCGAAACTGCCGGCAATCCCGTCACGGTTGGTGATCAGGGCCTGAACCAGCAGCGGTGGATTTGCCGGCGCGGATCCGAGGCTTCCAAGGCTGCCCAAGCTGCCAAGGCTTCCCAGACTGCCGAGGCTGCCCAAGCTCCCGAGACTTCCAAGGCTCCCGAGGCTTCCAAGACTTCCCAGGCTTCCTTCGGGTCCAAATCCTCCTGAATTCGCCATCCTGTGCTCCTTTCACCAATGTTGTTCAAGGCATGTCCGACCGGGAATCGAACCCTACTCGGGCACCCCCAGCTCCTTCAGCGAGCGGGCAAACGCTCGCCCCATCTCGAAATCTGCCGCCGGCGATGATTTCTGCCACCAGCTGATCGAAAAATTCGGTTGTTTTTTCAGTAGTTTGTCGAGTGTCTTGCGGGCATCTTCATGCTTACCCAAACGCCATTCGGCGACGGCCTTGACCCGCAGCGTGGACGTGTGGGAGCGGTTCAGGCGCAGAGAGCTGGCCGCAAGTTCCAGGGCGCGCGCATTGTCCCTGTTCGCCAGACTGGCGCCGGCCGCCATTGCCTGAAAGAAGAATCGGTTCGGGTCCAGAGGAGCAAGGTGCAGGGCGTGTTCGGCGTCCTGTGCTGCCTTGGCCCCTTCTCCCCGAAAGGTATAGAGACCTGCCCGCAATGCGCGCCCGGTCGCATCGTTCGGCGTCAGTTCGAGGGCACTGTCGAACAGTTCTTCGGCCTCGTCGAGATCATGCAGCAGGTTGTTTCGCACAAACCCCTCGGCCACCAGGGCGGCCGAGTTCTGCGGGTCTATGTCCAGCGCCCGTTCCGTGCAGTCCAGCGCAAGCCTGGCTTCGAGGCCGGGGTCATCTGCCCAGCCCTGCTGGACCTTGAGCACGTGCCAGCGCGCCTTCCAGGCAAGAGCGGCAGGGGCATTCGGCACACGCTCGATCAATCCGTCGAGAAGTTCCCTTGCGAGCTCGAAATCCTGTCGCGACAACCGGTTCATCAGCGCGATGGCCGCAAACAGGATCGCGTAGCCTTCAAGCGTCGGAAGGGGAGCGGAGAGGGCTCTCTTCATTTGCCTGTTCAAAAGGGCGCCGTGCATCCTGTTGGCAAGATCACTGAATAGGGTGTTGCGCTGAAGAAGCTCGGAGGTATCGAATTCCAGACGCTCGGAGAGAACAACCAGACCGGTCCGGGTTTCGATCAGTTCCAGGTCCAGAATTGTTTGCTGGGGCGACTGGCGAAAGGAGCCGGACACAATAAAGTCCGCGCTCAGTCTGGACCGGATTTCCTCCAGTTCCAGCGGTTTTGTCCGGAAGCTTGCCGTTGACAGGTTCGAAATCACGCTGAGCGCAGGTGACTTTGCCAGCGCCCCGACCAGGTCTTCGGTGATCAGGTTCGACCACACCATCGTTTCCTGAGACACAGCGGGACACATGAGCGGCAGAACGGCGATCGTCGGCTGCAGATCCTTTGAAGCGATTCTCGGGGTGACGCTTTGTGCTTCATCGCGGTTGCGCAGCACGTAGGCGCTGACCGGCCGCGGGAGGTTCTTCAGATGCAGTTCCCCGATGTCTTCAAATTCCGCATCAGGATCGCTTGACAGTTCATTGCGGATTGCCGCGCTGGTCACGATCTGACCTGCGCGCGATGCCGACGACAGGCGGGCGGCGGTGTTGACATGCTGGCCGTAGAGGTCCTGATCGGCGCTGTGAAGGATTTCGCCGATATCAATGCCGATCCGCAGTTCGATCCGGCGATCCGCGTCCAGGTTCTCGTTGAGTTTTTCAATCGAGGACTGAATGTCCAGCGCCGTGCGCGCCGCATAGCCTGCATCGTCGAATTCTGCCAGCAGCCCGTCACCCATGCGCTTGACCAGGCGGCCTTGCCCGGACGCCTCCAGCCTGCGCTCGAGGTCATCCACGAACCCGACCCAGCGAAGAATGGTGCCTTCTTCGTCAACCTCGAAAAGACGTACTGAATCAACAACGTCGGCGAACAGAACCGCTCTGTTCACCCGCAAGAGCCCCGTACCGAGCGTGAAAATGTCCTTGTACGAGGTCGAAATCATTGCGAGTAGCCTCGCAGATCCTGTGTCGCGTAAAAACAGTAGTACATTGCTGAAACCTTTGGCTAAGCGCTAAGCCATGAGCGGATTTACAGCGTCCAACTTATATTTGATATGTAGCAGCTTAAGCGCGTAAAAATTTTCTGCAATAACAATAATATTAAATCTGAAATTACTGTCTGTTCTTCAAGAATTCCTCTTCGGAACTCAATCTCATTTACTCATGTTTCGTTGTAAAAATCCATCCGCAATAATGCACATATTGTAACCAATGCTCTGATTGTCAAATCTGTCATCAGGGCAATCATGCCTGGCGATGGCCTGCAGGCAGGATCGGCGGGAGCGCTTAAATCGGTTTTGCGATTGGCACGCCGGTGGATCCGATAACTTGGTCGTTCTACGCATCTCTTGGTTTCCTTTCGGAAGATGCAAGTAAAAAAACCTCTGCGTGCAAAGACGATTGTAGTTCTCGAATTTTTTGAGACTTGGATCACACTTTTTCTGAATTACCGCCGCTCGTGACTTCCCGCTGTTTTATCAAAACACTTCGAACACATATCGAGTCATAGCCCGATTGGGCGTGCGTGCAGCGTGTATTCCGTAGCTCCTGCACGAGGCCGTTTTTCAGAATTCATACGTTTCCGGATTTCCATAGGGATGTTGCAATGAGGGGCTATCTGTTTGTTGTCGTGGGTGCGTGGGTCATTTCAATCACCTATGGCGTCCGGTTTGCTTTCGGTCAGTTTCTGCCTTCCATCCAGAGCGAATTCCGGCTGGATCATGACGATACCGCTCTGCTTGCCTGCAGCGTCTATGCCGGAACCTGTGCCGCATTGCTTGTCGCGGCCTATCTCACCGAAAGATGGGGTGCACGCGCCACTGTAACGGCCGCGATGGCATTTGCAGCGATGGGCGCGCTGACTGTCAGTCTCGCGCAATCACAGGCCTATCTACTCGCCTCTCTTTCATTCATCGGCATCGGCTCCGGGCTCTCGATGCCCCCGCTCGTTTCCGGCGTCAGCATCGTCTGCAGCCGCTACAAGGAACGCGCGGTCAGCATCATCAACGCTGGAACGGGTGCAGGAATCGTGGCCGCAAGCATCACGGCATTGCAGTTCGCGGACACCTGGCGCACCTGTTTTCTCGTGTTTGCACTGATTTCCGTCGCGCTGTCGCTGGCCGCGTTTTTTGCTGTGCCGAAACGGCCCGTGGGTGCGGCGGAGCCCGGCGCTTTCGGACAGATTTTCAGATCGCCCGGCCTCCATCAGGCCGCGTCGAGCGCCCTGCTTTTCGGCATGGTCAGCGCTGCGATCTGGACAGGCGGCGGCCTCAGTCTTGCCGGTCTCGCCGACTGGAGCGCGGCGGACATCAGCCTTTTCTGGATTGCGCTCGGCATTGCAGGTCTCCTGGGCGGACTGTGCGGAGATCTCGTTGCGAAGCTGTCGCTTGCCGAGATGCATTCAATCTCCTTTGTCGGCCTTGGCGCGTCGGCGCTCGTGCTGACAATGGCCGAACATTCCGCGACGCTTGCCATTTTTGCCGCCTGTCTGTTCGGTGTCTTTTACATGACGGGCACGGCGATGTATCTGATTTGGGCCGGACGGATTTCACCGAGCCACGCACCGACCGTTGTGGCAACGCTGTTCTTCATGCTTCCCGTCGGGCAGATCATCGGCTCGACGATCTTCGGCCAGTTGGCAGGCCATTTCGATTTCGACCATGTCCTGGTCGTGTTCACCCTTATGTCGAGCTGCTTCATCCTGATCCAGGTGGTCTCGAAGATCGACCTGCCCACGGCATACGTCCCGAAAGATATTGAACCGGCACCGGTTGATCCCGCGCCCTTATCGAAAATGCATGCGGACAGGCGAGTTGGCAAAGGCGCGTGACCCGGCCGTAAAGCCGGCATGCAACGCTCTTCGCAGTCAAGCAAAGCCTGACACCCGCAGATGACCTGCAGGTCAGTCAGGCCTTGGCCCGGCCTTCCTCGACTGCGTCCAGGATAAATCGAGGCAGCGCGAATGCGGCGGCGTGGACGTCGGGCGTGTAGTACCTCGTCGCAAAACCTGCCGCCTTGAACCGCTCCTCCAGAACCGATGCTGCCTGCCTGCGCAGATCTGGATTGTCCGTCGCCCAGCCCAGCGTCATGTGACCGCCGAAATAGGTCGGGATTGCCGCGATATAGGCAGCGGCGTCCTTGAAAGTGCGGGAGAAGCGTTCGATGCTTGTCACCAGTTCGTCGCGCTGAAGGAACGGCACGCCGTTTTGTGTGACCAATACGCCGCCTGGCGTCAGCATGCGGTGCACGTTGCGGTAAAACTCTTCGGAAAAGAGGACGGCGCCTGGCCCGTGCGGGTCGGTGCTGTCGACGATAATGACGTCGAATGTGCGATCGGTCTCGGCGGCAAACTTCATGCCGTCTGCAATGACCAGTTCAAAACGCGGATCGTCCACGACACCTTTGTTGAAATCCGCGAAGTGCTCCTTGGAGAACTCCACCACCGAGGCGTCGATCTCCACCTGGACCAGCCTTTCGACTGTCCGGTGCTTGAGCACTTCCTCCGCCAGGCCGCAATCGCCGCCGCCGACAATGAGGACGTTGCGTGCCGCGCCATGGGCGATGATCGGCACGTGGGACATCATCTCGTGATAGATGAACTCGTCCGCCGTCGTGACCTGGGTCACCCCGTCCAGCATCAGGATCTTGCCGAAGACCGGGTTGGAAAAAAGCACCAGATCCTGGTGCTCCGTTTTTTCCTGGTAGAGGATCCGCTCGCAGCCGTAGCTGACCTGGACCCCCGGATAGAGGGTTTCATTGAAGACCAGTCCGTCGCTCATTCGGCTGCTTCCAGTGTGTGCGGTTTCGACAACTGGTTGGCGACCTCGCGCCCGCGCAGCAATTCGGAAACCGCCGTCTTGCCCGGATTGAAGGCGTTCCGCAGCACGTCGACGCATTTTTCAGGCTTGGCATCGCCGCACATGAAAAGGTCGATCGCGGCATAGCCGGCCTCGGGCCAGGTGTGGACAGAGATGTGGCTTTCCGCAAGCACGGCAACCCCCGACACGCCGGTCGGTTCGAACGGGTGCAGGTGAATGTGCAAGAGGGTCGCGCCTGCCTCCTCGACACAGGCACGCAGGGCCTGTTCGACATGGGGCAGATCATCGAGCCGTTCGGCGTCATAAAGATCAATTATCAGATGCGCACCAGCGCAGTGGACCCCTTCCTTTTGAATGAAGTGATCCAGGCGGTCATCGGCAAAGACGCCGGCAGCCGCATTAGAAACGTTTTCTTCCTTCTGGGTGGTGCTTCTTGGCTCGGCAACGCTGATCGCGTCTTCTGCTACACGAGCCTCCAAGTCCATCCCCAGTTCGAAGAGGGCGTTGCTTTCCATATCGCTCTCCCAAACCAGCAGATGTCCCCGGTGTTTTTCCGGAGCGCACTCCTTACAGAAAAGAGTGTTTAATCTCAATGGGAAATCTGCAAAATTCTTCTGCCATTGTTGCGGTGCAAACAAGACTGATCCGGGCCTGCCGGACCGGTCAGAAAAATCATGCTGTTTTTTGAGAGGGTTAGGTGTGCCGGTCGAGATAAAAACCTTAACGGGCGAAGCCCTGAAAAATACGCTCGGCGACCTCGCCCGGCTGCGGATTTCCGTGTTTCACGACTGGCCGTATCTTTATGACGGCTCAATGGAATACGAGGCGAAATACCTTCAGCGCTACGCGGAGACCGACGGGGCGCTGATTGTCGGTGCCTATGACGGTGCGCAGTTGGTGGGCGCTGCAACAGGCGAGCCGCTTGGGGACGAATACGAGGCGTTCCAGCAACCGCTGCGGGCGCGCGGATATGATCCGGAGAAGATCTTCTATCTGGCCGAATCCGTGCTTGTCCCGACCTATCGCGGCCAGGGCATCGGGCATCGCTTCTTCGACGAGCGGGAGGCCCATGCGCAGAAACTGGGTTTTGCCGAAGCGGTTTTCTGCGGCGTCATCCGGCCGGATGATCACCCCATGCGGCCGGCAGACTACCGGCCACTGGACCCGTTCTGGATGAAGCGCGGCTACCGGAAGCTGGACGGCGTAATTGTCGTCTTCCCCTGGCAGGATATCGGCGAAGGATCGGAAACCGAAAAGCCGATGCAGGTCTGGTACCGGAAGTTCTGACCTGGCCCTTGCACCGGGGCTGGCAAGCCAGGCAGGGCGCGCTATT
>JBCDEN010000274.1:0-5944 GCA_039179715.1 Pseudomonadota bacterium | reverse complement strand
TGCAGAAAATCATCGATCGCCAGTTCGAGGGAACCGGCAGTCATATCAATACCATGCACAAGGATCTTACAATCTCGATGAATCTTGGCGAGGAGCTCGGGGTGCCGCTGCACACGGCGGCCGCCGCCATGCAGATCTTCCATGCGGGCAAGACGAAGTACCCCAATGGCGACAACTGGATCTGCACCCGTGTCATCGAGGAGATCATCGGGGCTGAACTCCATCGCGAGGAGGCCAAGAAAGCATGAAACTCGGTGTCATTTGCGACGGCATCAGCCGTGATCTTGCTCACGCGCTGACCGTGATGGACGAGTTCGGCCTCGGCTATGCCGAGCTGCAATTCGTCGGTGAAAAGGAAGTCGGCGATCATTCAAGCCAGGAGATTGCCGGGATCAAGGCGCTTTTGGAACAGCACGGCAAGCCGGTCAGTTGCCTGTCGCGTCATGTCTTTGCCGGTATGACAACGGCGAACAAGCCGGGCGATGCGTTGCACACAAAGCATATGGACGCCTTGAAGCGTGTCATGGACATGGCGCATGAGCTCGGCTCGCCCCTGGTCCGGATCATGACCAACAAGAAGGAACAGATCCTCTGGGGCAAGGGCGGTGCCGAAAAGTGGAACGTCGCCAAGGGGGCCTGGGAGGCTTCGCTTCCGCTGATCGCTCCGGCCGTTGAGCTTGCTCGGTCGGAAGGCCTGACGCTGGTCGTGGAAACAGGCAACGGCACGATGGTCAACTCCAATTACACGGCGCGCAAGCTGATCGACGATCTCGGCGCCAAGGATGTGCTCAAGGTGTTGTGGGATCCGGCGAACAATTGCTGGTGCCACGAGCTGGCCTATCCGGACGGCTATGAGGAGCTCAAAGACGGATATCTCGGCCACGTCCACATCAAGGACGTTCTTGTCGACACACCGCGGGCAACCCTTGAGGTCCGGCGCATGGGCGAGGGGCAGCTTGCCGATCTGTTCGAACCGATGGCCGCTGCCCTGAAGGCCGATGCCTATGACGGGGTGATCTCCTTCGAGAGTGTCTACCATCCGGGCAATGGCGACTTCGAGGCCGGTTTCCGTCTCTGCGTCGACCGGTTCAAGGAACTCTTCGGATAAGGTTGCGCGTTCCTGCATTCATTTGCCCGGCGCTGACGTCAGCGCCGGGCTTTCCAATAGAGGCACCGCTCACGTGTTTTCCAGTTCGCCGATCAATTCGTCCGTCGTGACCTGGCGGCAATATCCCTTAATGGTGTTCAGGGAGTTGTCGTGTCTTTCCGGTGTGTAAGTCAGGCAGGCATCTGTGACCTGGGTAACGAGATAGCCGAGATCGCAGGCATCGCGGATCGCGCTTTCAACGCACTGGTCGGTGACGATCCCGCTGATGACGAGTTGCCGGATGCCAAGGTTGCCGAGCACGTAATGGATATGCGTGGAGACGAACACAGAAGAGGATGATTTGGGAAACAGGATCTCATCTGCTCCCGGTGCCAGCTCGTCGATGACTTTCCCGTCCCAGGACCCCTTGGGCACATTGAAGCCGGTGATCTTGTAGTCGAGGCTGCGGTCGCGTCCGTCTTTCGTGAGACTTTCGATCGTCGTGTACATGACTTCGACACCGCTCTGACGGCAGGCTCTTTGCAGCCGCTGCATGTTGGGCACCACACGGGACTTCATTTCCGAAAAGAACCATCCGTATTTCCGGTCGAACGCCTCGTCGGAAAGCCCCTCGAATTCAGCGCCGCGGCGGTGCGCGGCGAAGTTCTGCACGTCTATGAAGAGCAGTCCCGACTGCTCCGGCACGAGCGGGACTTCGCGGGTCAGAATCATTTCCTATTCTCCAGGACATCCTTGAAGGCAGCGGTCAGATGATCGGCCCAGAGTTCCTGGCCTTCCGCCGTGTCTATCAGATCGTTGCGGATCTCAATCAGGCAGTGGGCAAGACCGCGCGGTTCCGCGTGGCGCGGTATGAACCAGTCGCTGTCTTCCTCGATCATGTAGGGAACGTTCTTGCCGACGAGCATCCGGTTGTCGCGCCGTTGCATGGTTGCCGCGATGGTATCGGCGGTCTCGGGGTCCGTTCTTGACAGAAGACCCAGATGCCAGGGGCGGTGCTTGCCGAGATAGACCGGCGTGAAGGAATGGATGGCAAAAGCCGCCCGTTTCGGGCGTTCATCCAGTATCGCGGTCAAGGCGGCGTCATAGGGGTCGAAGATTGTCTTCTTGCGGATCATCCGCTCCTCGTCAGAGAGGTTCCGGTTGCCGGGGATTGCAATGTTCTCGCTGACCTCGGGTGTTGCATCGGGCGCGTCGAAAGGGCGGTTGCAGTCGTAGACCAGACGCGAATAGCGCTGCTTCACCAGATCCGCTCCGAGATTTGCGGCAATCCGTTCGGAGACGGCAAGTGCCCCTATGTCCCAGGCGATGTGCCGGTCCAGATCTTCCGGCGTCAAGCCGAGGCTTCCAAGCTTTTTCGGTATGGCGCGTCCGGCATGTTCGCACACAAGCACCACGTCCGCACCTTCTCGGCCCCTGATACAGTCGACCGGTGCGGGGTCCGTGCCAGAGAGGAAGGACTTGCCCATATTTTCCGCGGAATATGCCGCTTCCTTGAGCATGTGGAGCTCCAGAGGGGTTTTGATATTCTTTTTTCATTTCGTCACAAATAGGAAGGCTTGACAAGATTTTTTTATCAGATCACTGTGCATGGTATGGTGGCTCACAGCACGATCCGTGATCTGATTACCGGGACGTCGGAAGCGTTGACCGGGGCGGAGCGCAAGCTCTCGACAACGCTCTTGTCCGATTACCCCTTTGCCGGTCTTGAACCCATTCAGGTTCTTGCCGACCGCACGGGTGTTTCGTCTCCATCGATCTCGCGTTTCGTGTCGAAACTGGGGTTTCAGGGGTATCAGGACTTCCAGCGCAGGCTGATCCAGGAGCTCAAGGCAAGCCAGCGCTCACCGATCGAACTGATGGTGGTCGAGCGTGAGGTCGACGGTTCGTTCCTGGGGGATTTCACCAGACGCGCCAATGCCCTCATTGATGAAATGGCGCAGAGCATTACCGACGCGCAGTTCGAACGGGTGTGCGGCCTCTTGAGTGATCCGGGGCGGCGCGTGTTCGTGATGGGCGGACGCGTGAGCGATCTTGTGGCGCAGCATCTCAGCCGTCACCTGAAGCGGCTGCGCGACGATGTCTTTCATATCGACCCGGACCCGGAAACCTGGCCGGACAGTCTCCTGAAGATGCGTAGCAAAGACGTGCTCTTCGTTGTTGATTTCCGCCGCTATCAGAAAACGGTCACTGATCTGGCAAAGCTGGCGGCCACCGAAAGAAAGGCGACGGTTGTCGTCCTGACGGACAAGTGGCTGTCTCCTGCCGTGACCCATGCGCGCGAAACGCTTGCTGTGCCGGTCGAGAGCGGCACCGTCTGGGACAGCTATGCCGCAGGGTTCACGCTGATGGAGGCCCTCATGACGCGGGTTGCCGAAACGGACTGGAGCAAACACAGCAAGCGCGTGTCGGCGTGGGACGCCCTGACGGAAGGGAGGCAGGAGCTCAGCCATGATACGTAAGCAGATGATATTCGCTGCAACATCCGATCTGTCGGGCAAAACGCGCGGCAAGGCCTTCCCGGCGGACCAGCTGAGCAAGCGGCGCGAACGGGGAATGGGCTGGGTGCCGACAAATGTCCAGATCACCTGTTTCGATACGATTGCCGACAGCCCGTTCGGATCCTTCGGCGATCTGGCGCTCGTGCCCGATCAGGCAGCTGATGTCAGCGTCGATTTTGAAGACGGCACGCCGGCGGAGCGTTTCATGCTGTCGGACATCCGGGAGCTGGACGGCCAGCCGTGGGGGTTTTGCACGCGGTCCGTCCTGCGCGCCGCGTTGTCCCGCCTGAACGATCTGGCAGGGGCACGGCTGCTGGCAGCGTTCGAACACGAATTTCAGTTTGCCGCCGGTTCGACCCTGGTCCATCAGGGCTTCGGATTGCAGGGACATGCCGAGCATGCCGGTTTTGCCGAAACGCTGATGGCCGCGCTTGAGCAGGCCGGCCTGACGCCGGACAGTTTCATCTGCGAATACGGACCGGATCAGTTCGAGGTGACCGTCGCACCGGAAGAGGGCGTCAAAGCCGCCGATGCGGCGGTGATGACGCGCGAATTGACCCGCATGACTGCCCGCAGGTACGAACAACGGGCGACGTTCACACCCATTCGCGACGTTGCGAGCGTCGGCAACGGTGTCCACATCCACATGAGTTTCATGGGCGATAAGGGGCCATTGACACACGATCCTGCGGGCGCACATGGGCTGTCATCGCTGACGGCATCGTTTGCTGCCGGCGTGCTCAAATATCTGGACAGTATTCTTGCGCTTACCGCCCCGTCCGTCATTTCCTACGAGCGCCTGACCCCGCATCGCTGGAGCGCGGCCTACAACAATCTCGGTCTTCAGGACCGCGAGGCGAGCCTACGCATCTGTCCGGTGACGGCGAAGGACCCTGATGCGATCGCGCGGCAGTTCAACATCGAATACCGGGCCGGCGACGCGGCGGCGTCGCCGCACCTGGCGCTTGCAGCGATCATTCATGCCGGTTGCCAGGGCATCGAGGAAAACCTCTCAGCACCCCAGGTGACCGAAGAGGACCTGTCGCTGCTGAGTGCGGAAGAGCTTGGCCGGAAAGGCTTCGTACGCCTGCCGGAAACACTGGAAGACGCGCTTGAAAGATTTGCGGGCAACGAGGTCGTGACCGGCTGGTTCGACCCAGAATTTGCCGGCGTTTACGTTGCGCACAAGAAGGCGGAGATGGCCTTTCTTGAAGGAATGGACACGGCGCAGAAATGTGCTGCCTACGAGGATGTCTATTGATGCTGGTGCTCAATGACATTTCGAAACAGTTCGGCGGTGTCAGAGCCGTCAGCAATGTCAGTTTCGAGGTGCCCGGAGGCGAGGTGCGCGGTCTGATCGGGCCCAACGGGGCCGGAAAAACCACGCTGATCAATCTGATTTCCGGTCTTCTGACACCGTCCAGCGGCACCATGTCCCTTGACGGCGACATTCTCGACGGAACGGGTGCGGCCGCCAGAACCCGCAAGGGAATTGCGCGCACGTTCCAGAACCTGCGCATCTTTGAAAACCTGTCGGTTGGACAGAACATCGAGGTTGCGCAGATCACGGCACGCTCGGAAAGACACGAGGACAGTTCCGCGATCGGCGAGGCGGTCGCACGGTTCGACCTTGCGGGCAAGCTGCGCATGCCGGCTGACGCACTGTCCTATGGACATCTCAGGCGCCTGGAAATCGTGCGCGCCCTTGCGCTCAACCCGAAGGTGCTGATGCTCGACGAGCCGGCGGCCGGCATGAACGAGCAGGAAACGGAAGAGCTGGCCGAAGCTCTGGACTGGGTCAAGACCCGCTTCGGCTGCGCCACACTGGTCATCGATCACGATCTCAAATTCATAATGACGCTCTGCGACAGGATCACGGTCCTGAACATGGGTGCCGTGATCGCTGAAGGAACGCCCCGAGAGATAACAACAAATCAGAACGTCATAGAAGCCTATCTGGGCGAGGACCATTCCAATGCCGCGTGATGCGGCACAGAACAGGAGAGGTAAAGTGAAGAAAATCGGACTTACACTCGCCGGGCTCGCAGTAGCTGCCACACCGGCATTCGCTGCCGATACAGTCAAGATCGGGCTCGCGGTTCCAATGACCGGCGACTATGCACCTTACTCGGAATTCCAGGGTGCGAAATGCATGGCGGAGAAGATCAATGCGGATGGCGGTATCAACGGCATGCCGATCGAACTGTTCATCCAGGACACGGGCTCGGACACGCAGACGGCCGTTTCCCTCGCTCAGAAGTTCCTGGATGACGGTGTCGTCATGCTCGGCACGATCCCGTTCTCCGACACGATGATTCCGGTTGCGCAGGTTGCCGCC
>JBCDEN010000111.1:0-8655 GCA_039179715.1 Pseudomonadota bacterium | reverse complement strand
GTCGGAATGACCGAATGGCGTGTAGTTGATCATGATGTCTTCTTAAGCCACGCCCTTGGATTTCAGGTAGGCTTCCAGGATCTTGTTTGTCGTACGTGGATAGACATAGTCGGTACCGGCCAGAACCCAACGCTCGACGCCTTCTTCGTTCATCAGGTAGTCAACGGCCGGGATGGCCTGCTGGTTCGGAGCAGCGCCGGTGTAGAAAACGTTGCGCTGGGACTCTTCCCCTTCGTACTGAACCGGGTAGAACAGAAGCGAGTTCAGTTCTTCGAACACCGGCAGCACGGACTTGCGCGAAACCGAGGTCCAGCAGCCGAAGACGGCATCAACGCCGTTCACTTCGATCAGTTCACGCGCCTTTTCAGCGAAAAGCGGCCAGTCGGACGCCGGATCGACAACAACGGCTTCGAGTTTCTTGCCCAGAAGACCGCCCTTCTTGTTCTGCTCTTCGATGAGCATCAGCATGGCGTCTTTGAGCGTGGTTTCGGAGATCGCCATCGTGCCGGACAGCGAGTGCAGGATGCCGACCTTGATCGTGTCATCATCGGCAGCCGCGCCACCGATCATGGTAGAGGCCATCAGACCTGCGAGGGCGAATTTTGTAAATGTGCTTTTCATGTAGATCCCCTTAGTGCGGTGCACCGGTTCCCCGCCGGTGCAGGACGGCTGGAAGGTCTTCCGCCATCGGGGACGGATCGTGCGCCGGAACGAGCGCACCGCAACATACGTCAATTGACGTAAGTGGCTTTGCAGCCGATTTGGCTCAGACGGCACCTGACCGGCACGAAATGTGCTCAGTAGGTGGACTTGACCAAAAACCGAGGGAAACGGCGCAATGCGGACGGCTTTCTGCCGAAAAAATAGGCATATGGCCAAAAGCAGGGCAGGAAACGTGCATTGACCGCCCGCCAGCGCATTTTGCCGATCCGCCGCCAGTACAACAAATGGGTCAATAACCAGACCCTTGAGGACTACGCCCTGCGATTCACGGCCAAGGGCGCGCGCCGGTTTTCATCCCGCGCCATCTCGCAGACCGCGATCGGGGCAATTTCGTTCCTGGCTCTGGAAGCCATCGGCGGTGCGATCACGCTGTCGCACGGGACCGCGAATGCCTTCGTTGCGATCATGGTGGGCAGCCTTGTTCTCCTTATCGTCGGTTTGCCGATCAGCCGTTACGCGATACGCTATGGTGTCGATATCGACCTGCTCACGCGCGGCGCGGGCTTCGGTTACATCGGGTCGACCATAACGTCGCTCATCTATGCCAGTTTCACGTTCATCCTGTTCGCCATCGAAGCATCCATCATGTCGAGCGCGCTCGAATTCGCGTTCGGGGTGCCGCTCTGGTTGGGATACATCATCAGCGCCGTCGCCGTCATTCCGCTTGTGACCCACGGCATAACCTGGATCAGCCGGTTTCAGCTCGCCACACAGCCGTTCTGGATCGTCTTGAACATCCTTCCCTTCGTGTTCATCGCCTTCACGGACTGGCAGTCCGTCGGGCAGTGGCTGACATTTTCGGGCATCGATCCGGCAACCCACGCGCCCAGAACCGAACCGGGCGGCTGGGAAAGCGTCAACCTGATCAGCTTCGGCGCGGCAACGGCCGTCATTCTTGCCCTGATGGCGCAGATCGGTGAGCAGGTCGATTTCCTCCGGTTTCTGCCTGCGGAGGATTTCGCGCGCCGGCGGCACAGGCTCGCCCTTTTTCTTGCAGGGCCGGGCTGGGTGGTTCTCGGTGCTCCGAAAATGATCGCCGGCTCTTTCCTCGCCGTCCTGGTTCTGTCGCATGGTGTGCCCGTCGAACACGCCGACGAGCCGTCGCGCATGTATACCGTCGCCTTCGGCTACATGATCCCCAACGAAACCGTCGTGCTCCTTTTGATGGCCGCTTTCGTGATCGTTGCCCAGCTCAAGATCAATGTGATGAACGCCTATGCCGGGTCGCTTGCCTGGTCGAATTTCTTTTCAAGGCTGACCCATTCACATCCCGGACGCGTGGTCTGGCTGGTGTTCAACGTTGGCATCGCTCTGCTTCTTATGGAGCTTGGCATCTACACGCTGCTGGAGGAAACGCTGGGGGTCTTCTCCATCATCGCGATGGCATGGCTCTCGGCGATATCGGCGGACCTCTTCATCAACAAGCCGCTCGGATTGTCGCCCCCAGGCATCGAATTCAAGCGGGCGCATCTCTATGACATCAATCCCGTCGGCACCGGCGCAATGCTGCTGGCGGCCGGACTTTCACTTGCGGCGCACTTCGGCCAGTTCGGAGAAATTCCGGCTGCCCTCGCCACCTTCCTGGCAATGGCGATCGCCTTCGTGGCGGCACCTGTGATCGCCTATGCGACGAAGGGGAAGTATTATCTTGCGCGCAAGCCGCGCGCGAGCTGGCAGAGCAAAACCAGCATTGCCTGCTCCATTTGCGAAAACCCCTTCGAGCCGGAAGACATGGCCTACTGCCCGGCTTATCAGGCGCCGATCTGCTCGTTGTGCTGCTCGCTGGACGCCAGGTGTCACGATTCGTGCAAGCCCAATGCAAGGGTCGCGCATCAGGTCGGCAGCGTCGCCGCGCTGGTGCTGCCGGAAACCGTGATCGAGTACCTGAATTCGCGCCTTGGCCGATATGCGCTTGCATCGGTCATTTCCATCACCGGCATCGGTCTTGTGCTTTGGGTGATCTATGCCCAGGCCGTCAGCCGCTTCGGAGATCCGACCGGCATCATTGCCCAGACAATCACCCTTATCTTCTTCGTCTTCACCATTGTCGCCGGAATTGCCTGCTGGTTCCTTGTTCTCGCCCATGACACACGCCGGGTCGCCGAGGAGGAATCCGTGCGCCAGAATGCGCTCCTGCAAAAGGAGATCGACGCGCACGGGGTCACGGACGCGGCCCTGCAAAAGGCCAAGGAAGATGCCGAGGCCGCCAATCTCGCCAAGAGCCGTTATGTCGTCGGTCTCAGTCACGAACTCAGAACGCCGCTCAACGCCGTGCTTGGCTATGCACAGGTTCTCGAACGGGACGACAGCGTGCCGAGTGCCCGCAAACCCGCTGTCAGCACGATCCGGCGCAGCGCCGAACATCTCTCCGGCCTGATTGACGGGCTGCTGGATATTTCTCGCATCGAGGCCGGGCGTCTGCAGATTTATTCCAACGAGATCAACATTCACGATTTCCTCGACCAGATCGTCGACATGTTTCAAATGCAGGCAAGCGCGAAAGGGCTCGGGTTCGAATTTGAGGCCGCGCCCAACCTGCCGGTCTTCGTCAGGACCGACGAAAAGCGCCTGCGGCAGATCCTCGTCAACCTCCTGTCCAACGCCATCAAGTTCACAGAGAGCGGCAAGGTCTCGCTCAGTGTCGGCTACCGGTCGCAGGTTGCCAGCTTTGTCATCAAGGACACCGGGCCGGGGATCGATCTCAATGAACAGACCAAGATTTTCGAACCATTCGGCCGCAGCAAGGCACCATCGAGCCGCTCGGCCCCGGGTCTCGGTCTTGGATTGACCATCACCAAGCTGCTGACCGAGACAATG
Organism: Pseudomonadota bacterium; assembly: GCA_039179715.1. Classification (GTDB taxonomy): domain Bacteria; phylum Pseudomonadota; class Alphaproteobacteria; order Rhizobiales; family Stappiaceae; genus Roseibium. Next base: position 5,115 of record JBCDEN010000111.1, on the reverse strand, counting down.
GGCGGCGCCATCGCGCTCTCAAGCGAACCGGGAAAGGGCGCGGCATTTGAAGTCCGGCTCATGCTGGCGGCCGTCGACCGCCCGGTCGATATCGTTCGTCTTGAACACCAGGTGAGAGGTTACAAGGGCGCACGCAAAACAGTTGCCGTGGTTGACGACAATCCCGATCACCGCGCGCTGGTAAGCGAGATTCTGAAGCCGATCGGTTTCACGGTTATGGAGGCCGGAAACGGCTCGGAGTGCCTGTCGACACTGACCGATCTGGCTCCGGATCTTTATCTCATCGACATCTTGATGCCGGGCATGAACGGGTGGGAACTGGTCGATGCACTGCGCGAAAACGATGACCATACGCCGATCATCATGCTGTCGGCGAACATCGGCGACCAGTCTCTTCGTCCCGAGGGTCCCTCGCGCCACGACGCGTCACTGGCCAAACCGTTCGATATCGGCCAGCTCCTGGATCTGTTGCAGAAACATCTGGATCTGACCTGGACGGAAACCGTTCAGCCGCGCGAACCGGCACCCCTGAAGCCGGCGCGGCTGCGGTCGCCGGGCGCGAAGCATGTCGCGGACCTTATCTCGCTTGCGGAAATCGGATATGTGGAAGGCATCGAGGCAAAGCTTGCCGAACTTTCCGACACGCCCGAAAACAAACCCCTTGTCGAAACACTTCATGGTCATCTCAACCGGTTTGATTTTGACGCCTATAACGACGTTCTGAGCGAACTGGAAACCAATGACGGATGACCGCCGCGATACAGTCCTTGTCGTGGACGACAGCCCCGAGACGCTGGGGTTTGTGACCGAAGCGCTGAAAAGGACCGGTGTTGCCGTCCTTGTCGCGACCAGCGGAGAGGCCGCGCTTACCATTTGCGGCAAGGTGACACCCGACACGATTCTAATGGATGCGGTCATGCCCGGGCTCGACGGCTTTGAAACCTGCCGGAAGATCAAGGATAACCCCGCATTAAGGCATGTTCCCGTGATTTTCATGACGGGGCTCTCGGAAACCGAGCACATCGTCAAGGCGCTGGAATCCGGCGGTGTCGACTTCCTGACCAAGCCGATCGATGTTGATGAACTGAAGGCGCGCATCAAGGTTCACCTCAAGAATGCGCGGTCTGTTCAAAGCGCCCATGTGGCGCTGGATGCCGCCGGGCGCCATCTCGTCGCCGTCAATGGCGCCGGCAACATCCTCTGGTCAACGCCGCAGATCCGGTCACTCCTGGAACAGTCGGGAAACGCCGAGACGAGCCTTGCGCAACTCGGCAAGGCGCTCGGAGAATGGCTTGGCGCGGCTGAGCCGTCCGGCGCTTACCACAAGAGTTTCATGCTTGGACTGTCCGACAAGCTTGCCGTGCAGCTGCACCCGCTCGGCCGGGTGGGGCCGGACGAGAATCTCTTCCGCGTGACCGCCGAAGACGAAGCCGGGCAGATCCGGGCCCTGCAGGAGCGCTTCGAGCTGACGCAGCGCGAAGCGGAGGTACTCATCTGGATTGCCAAGGGTAAGTCCAACAAGGATATCGGCGAGATCCTCGGGCTCTCGCCGCGCACGGTCAACAAGCACCTGGAGCAGATCTTCGTCAAGCTCGGCGTGGAGAACAGGGCATCGGCTGCCGTTCGTGCTGCTGAAATTACATACGCCCTTTAAGCGTCGCATTCGTTGCGGTTCCCAATCGGGCCTTTTCCGGGTGCTTCCGGTCGCCAGTTCGGTCGGGCGTTTGTTTTTTATTGAGAATAATTCGCAACTGACTTGACAGTTGCAAATGATTTGCAATATCAATTGCAGAAGCTAGAATGAAATCTCAGTTTGGAGTCCGAAATGATCAGAAGGTCTTTTCTTGCCGCGTCGGCGACCGCGCTTGCCCTGGTACTGTCACCGGCAGCGCAGGCGGCCGACAAGATGAAGGTCGCGACCACCTTCACCGTGATTGCCGACATTGCCAGCAATGTCGCGGGAGACGCTGCCGAGGTCGTTTCGATCACCAAGCCGGGCGCGGAAATCCATGGCTACCAGCCGACACCCCAGGATATAGTGCGCGCGTCGGACGCGGATCTGATCCTTTGGAACGGCATGAACCTGGAGCTCTGGTTCGAGCAGTTTCTGTCCAATATCGGGGATGTTCCTTCAGCAACGCTGACAGACGGCATTGACCCGATCGCCATCAGGTCGGGTGCCTATCAGGGCAAGCCGAACCCGCATGCCTGGATGGGTCTCGACAACGCGTTGGTCTATATCGACAACATCGTTGCGGCTTTTTCCGCGCAGGATCCCGACAATGCCGCGACATACGAAAAGAACGCGGAAGCCTATAAGGACAAGCTGCGGGCAACCATCGAGCCCCTGCGCGAGGCGGTGGCCGAAATACCCGAAGCGCAGCGCTGGCTGGTTACTTGCGAAGGTGCATTCAGCTATCTCGCCAGGGATTTCGGCATGAAGGAACTCTATCTGTGGCCGATGAATGCCGACCAGGTCGGCACGCCGCAGCAAGTCAGGTCCGTGATCGATGGGGTCAGGGAAAACGAGATCCCGGTTGTTTTCTGTGAAAGCACCGTGAACACCGCACCGGCGAAGCAGGTCGCACGCGAAACCGGGGCGAGTTACGGCGGCGAGCTCTATGTGGATTCCCTGAGCGAGGCGGGCGGAAATGTTCCGACCTATCTCGATCTTCTGAAAGTAACCGCTACGACCGTCGCCGAAGGGCTGAAAAAGGCGGCGAACTGATCGCCTGCGGGTGCGCGGCCACCGCCCGATTGTTATGTTGTGAAGACTACTCTTTAATGGGGTGACCCGTGCTGCAAATCGTCAAGGACCCCGAAATGGATGCGACCGTGTCAACGGACGCCGGTGGATTGTCCGCCAAGGATGTGACCGTTACCTATCGTAACGGTCACACCGCGTTGTGGAATGCAAGTTTTTCCATACCCAAGGGCACGGTGACGGCTCTCGTCGGCGTGAACGGCGCGGGCAAATCGACACTGTTCAAGGCGATCATGGGCTTCGTTCCCGCCGCCCAGGGTGAGATCCGCATTCTCGATCTGCCGGTTCGCGACGCGCTGAAGCAGAACCTGGTTGCCTACGTGCCGCAATCGGAAGAGGTCGACTGGTCCTTCCCCGTACTGGTCGAGGACGTCGTGATGATGGGCCGGTTTGGCCACATGGGATTTCTGCGCCGCCCGAAGCCGGCCGATCATGCCGCGGTTGATCAGGCCCTCCAGAGGGTCAACATGCAGGACTTCCGTCATCGCCAGATCGGTGAATTGTCCGGTGGGCAGCGTAAGCGCGTTTTCCTGGCGCGCGCCCTGGCGCAGGATGGGCAGGTGATCCTGCTGGACGAACCTTTCACCGGTGTCGATGTCAAGACCGAAGAGCAGATCGTTGCCCTGTTGAAGGAACTTAAGGCCGAGGGACGGGTGATGCTTGTCTCCACCCACAATCTCGGGTCTGTCCCGGAATTCTGCGACCGCACGGTTCTGGTGAAAGGGACTGTTCTGGCCTACGGCGCGACACAGACGACGTTCACGCGCGAAAACCTTGAACAGGCCTTTGGTGGCGTGCTGCGTCATTTCACCATTTCGGACGAAACGCTGCATACGGATGGCGACCAGCGCAAGGTGACGATCCTGACCGACGACGAGCGCCCCTTCGTCCAGTATGGCGACGAAGTGCAGACCACGGACGGCAGGCAGTGATGCAGATCCTGCTGGAGCCTTTCTCCTACAACTACATGGTCAATGCCATGTGGGTCTCCGCTCTGGTCGGCGGCGTCTGCGCCTTTCTGTCCGCATATCTGATGCTGAAAGGCTGGTCCCTGATCGGTGATGCCCTGTCCCACTCTGTGGTTCCGGGTGTTGCAGGGGCTTACGTTCTCGGGCTGCCGTTTTCTCTCGGTGCGTTTCTCGCCGGCGGGCTTGCGGCAGGGGCCATGCTGTTCCTGTCCGAGCGGTCCGGATTGAAAACCGATGTGATCATCGGGCTGATCTTCACGTCCTTTTTTGGCCTCGGCCTGTTCATTGTCTCCGTGAATCCGATGTCGGTTTCCATTCAGACGATCACCATGGGCAACATTCTGGCGATCACGCCTGAAGACACGCTCCAGCTTGCCATCATAGGCCTTGTGTCGCTGGCGATCCTGCTGGCGAAGTGGAAAGATCTCATGGTGACGTTCTTCGATGAGAGCCATGCCCGTTCCATCGGCCTGAACCCCGGGCTGCTGAAGGCCGTTTTCTTCGTTCTCCTGTCGGCCTCGGTTGTCGCCGCGATGCAGACCGTGGGCGCGTTTCTGGTCATCGCCATGGTGGTGACACCCGGTGCCACCGCCTATCTTCTGTGTGACCGCTTTCCGCGCCTGATTGCGCTGTCCGTTGCCATTGGCGCGCTGACGAGTTTCACCGGCGCTTATGTCAGCTATTTCCTGGACGGGGCGACCGGCGGCATTATCGTCACGCTGCAGACCTTCATCTTTCTGGCTGTGTTTCTGTTCGCGCCCAAGCACGGACTTCTGGCCGCACGGCGGAAGGCCGCGGCGGCTTTGCGCAACGGCGGGCCTGACACGGCGGCGGGAAATGGCGGGGAGGCCGTCTGATGGACCTCGACACGCTTATGTTGCCCTTCCGCTTTCCGTTCATGCAGAACGCCTTCCTGATCTGCATCATTGTCTCAGTGCCGACCGCTCTGCTCTCGTGTTTTCTGGTCATGAAGGGCTGGGCGCTGATGGGCGATGCGGTCAGCCATGCCATCCTGCCCGGGATCGTGGTTGCCTATATCTTCGGAATTCCGCTCTTGATCGGTGCGTTTGCCGCCGGAATGATCTGTGCCCTGGCAACCGGGTTTCTGGCCGGCAACAGCCGTGTAAAGCAGGACACCGTGATGGGCGTCGTCTTCTCGGGCATGTTCGGCCTCGGCATCGTGCTTTACGTCGCCATCGAAACCGATGCCCATCTCGATCACATCCTGTTCGGCAACATGCTCGGGGTCGGCACAGCGGATCTCATCACCGCCGGCATCATTGCGCTTGGTGTCAGCGCGGCGCTTGTCCTGAAGTGGAAGGACCTCGTCCTGCAAAGTTTCGATGCCGCTCAGGCGAAGGCATCGGGCCTGCCTGTCAACCT
>JBCDEN010000209.1:0-6612 GCA_039179715.1 Pseudomonadota bacterium | reverse complement strand
TGGCGGGGATCAAGCAGCGGCAATGAGTGTTTTAGGTGATATCCTGTTCAATAAAGAAAGATCAAATGGCAACTCCATCTCCTGATCCCGTTTCCGACGAGAGCGCCGATAATCTCGCGCAAAGCGTCGTGTCCGCCGAGCGGACACTTGAAACGGAAATCGCGGGATTGAGCGCTGTCAGGGCTGCGTTGAAAAACGGACTGTCAGGCCCGTTCAGGCGCACATTCGAACTGATCAGCAAGATGACGGGCCGTGTCATCGTCACGGGCATCGGCAAGAGCGGTCACATCGGCACCAAGATCGCCGCCAGTCTTGCGTCCACGGGCACGCCGTCCTTCTTTGTCCACGCCTCCGAAGCGAGCCACGGCGATCTGGGAATGATCGGCAATGGGGATGTGGTTCTGGCCCTGTCCTGGTCGGGCGAGACACAGGAACTCGCCAGCATCGTGAATTACACGCGGCGCTTCAAGGTGCCGCTGGTGGCCATTACGTCCCGCGAAGACAGTGCGCTCGGACGGGAATCGGAGATCGTCCTGAAACTGCCGAGTGTTGCCGAAGCCTGCCCGCATGGACTGGCACCGACGACATCCGCCCTGATCCAGCTTGCAATCGGCGATGCGCTCGCCGTGGCACTCCTTGAGGGGCGTGGCTTCACCGCGCAGGATTTCCGTGTTCTTCATCCCGGTGGACGGCTTGGCGCCAGCCTCAAAACGGCGCGGGACATCATGCATTCCGGAGACAGACTGCCGCTCGCGTCCGCGTCCACATCCATGAGCGAAGGCATCGTGCTGATGACCCAGCGCGGGTTTGGGGTTCTCGGTGTGACGGACGAACTCAACCAGCTTGTCGGCATCATTACCGATGGTGACCTTCGGCGGCATGTGTCGGCAAACCTTCTGGAAAAATCCGCGGGTGACATCATGACCCCGTCGCCGAAAACGGTAGGCCCGGACGCGCTGTCGGCCACGATCCTTGAACTGGTGAACAGCCTCTCGATCACATCCGTTTTTGTGATCGAGGACGGCCGCCCGGTCGGCATCGTGCACCTCCACGATCTTTTGCGGATCGGCGCGGCCTGATTTTCGCACAGATGCGCCGGCAAGCTCCGGTCACAAAACCGTCAATGCGGCCAAAAAAGTTCGTTTTCCATGCACTTCGTCGAAGCGCATTAGGATTTGATTAGCCATACCGGTCTTAGACTGCACCCAAGTTTCACTGGCGTTGGTGCCATAAACCTTGGTGTGTGATCAGAATGGATCTGGCGACCCTTATCGGAATCCTGGGTGCGTTTGGCATCGTGTTGACCGCGATTTTCCTTGGCGGCAGCTTCACGCAATTCGTCGACGTGCCCTCAATGCTGATCGTGATCGGCGGCGGCCTCGCCGCGACGCTTGTCCGTTTTCAGCTGTCGGACATCGCCGCAGCATTCGTGACCGGTTTCAAGGTCGCTCTCTCAGGCAAGGGCAACAGCCCGCGCGACCTTATCTCGGAAATCACCAATCTCGGCGAAATCGTCCGCAAGTCCGGCCCTCTCGGATTGGAAAATGTCGACGTTTCAGACCCGGTTCTGGCCAAGGGTGTGCAGTATATCGCCGACGGCTACGAGCTCGAATTCATCAAGGAAGCGATGGAACGGGAGCGGGATCTGCAGCTGTCGCGCCTGTCAGAAGGCAAACGCGTGATGAAAGCGCTCGGCGATTCGGCACCTGCCTTCGGCATGATCGGAACGCTGGTCGGCCTCGTTCAGATGCTTGCCAACATGGACGATCCTGCAGCGATCGGTCCGTCCATGGCTGTCGCGCTGCTCACCACGCTTTACGGCGCTCTTATCTCGAACATCATTTGTCTGCCCCTTGTGGACAAACTCGATGCGAAATTCGACGTGGACGAACTCAACCAGACGCTGATCATCGACGGTGTATGCCAAATCCGCGAATCCAAGAGCCCGGCGCTCATTAAAGAAATGCTGGTGGCCTACCTGCCGGAGAAAATGCGCGCTGAACTGGCAGAGGCGGCCTAACGGGCCAATCGGACGGGCAGGAGCGCATGGCAAAGAAAAAGAAGCAAGGTGGTGGCGGCGCTCCGGACTGGCTGGTCACCTTTGCCGATCTGATGTCGCTGCTCGTGTGTTTCTTCGTCCTGATCATCTCCTTCTCCATTCAGGACAAGGAGAAACTGCAGGTGGTTGCCGGGTCGATGCGCGAAGCCTTCGGCGTCAAGGAAACCTCGCGCCGCACCGGTATTATCGAAGTCGAAGGCATTCCCATCCGGGAATACATGAAGGACATCAGCCAGGTCGAACAGGATAACGATTCCGATTTCTCGCAGGAGCGGCACGAAAAGCGCCGCAAGCAGGGGCCGGAAGCCAACACGCACGATACGCTTGAGGCCGATATCGAAAAACCGCGCCAGTTTGCAACGGCGGCGGCATCGCTGCGCCAGGCCTGGCAGGAAATGCCGGAGATCACGGAAGTTTCGAGCAATATCATCCTTGAAGAATCCGACGAAGGCCTGAACATCATGCTGGTCGACCAGGACGGCCGGTCGATGTTCCGCGAAGGATCCAAATATCCTTATGAGACGACACGGCGCCTGATCGCCAAGATGGCGCCGGTGCTCGCGCGCATGCCCAACCGTGTCGAGATCACCGGTCACACCACCGCCGGCCAGCAGACCAGCGACCCGAGCTATACCGGCTGGGACCTGTCGAGCGAACGCGCCAACGTCGCGCGCCAGATCCTGGCCGAATACGGCGTCCCGCAGGATCAGTTCTTCGCCGTTGTCGGAAAAGCGGACACCGAACCGCTCTTTCCGAACGACCCGTATCTTGCCGCCAACAGGCGCATCGGCATCCTTTTGAAGGCCGAAGAACCTCCGGTCCCGCCCGGGCACAAGCTTTGACCTTCCCAAGGCCCTGATCTGTCCTCCCGTTAATTCGTCTTCCCGGCGAGATTGCGTGCGCGCTTCCGTCAGCATTGAAGCTCGTCGGCACCGGGCCGGACGTTGTTCAACCTGCCTTTCGCGGCTTCAACCCGCGACCTCATCCTGAGGAGCACGCTTGCGTGCGTCTCGAAGGATCGTCAGAAACAAAAGCGCAAGAGGCCCATCCTTCGAGACAGGCCTGCGGCCTTCCTCAGGATGAAGGTTTTCATGTCGCAGGCATCATTTCGGGCAAGTGCAGAATCGCCTTGTCTTACCTCAGTCATGAGAAGTGTGCGTCCTGCATCAAACCAGCCGCAATCCGGGTCACCTCTCCCCGCGGGAGAGGTCGGCCTGAAAGGCCGGGTGAGGGATCGGAGCTGTCAGAATTCCCCAAACGCTTGCCTCCTCACCCTGTCCTCTCCCGAGGGAGAGGGAAACCGGGGAAACGCAAAGACCGTCTCCCTGCTTCCCCAGACCCTCAGGATGAAGGTTTTCACTTCCTAGCGTCATTCCGGACAAGCGCAGCTTATGCTGCGCGCTGATCCGGAAGCCAGATATCAGCGTGAGCGCAGCGAAGACAAAAGACAATCAAACAGATCATGGCCATTCAGACCGTCGGCCTCATGCTGAGGAGCGCGCTTGCGTGCGTCTCGAAGGATCGGCGGCAAGTACTTGCAATGTGGCCTATCTTTCGAGACGGACCATTGGACCTCCTCACAGATGAGGTTTTCTTGCGCGAACATCATCCCGGCTGCATCGCAGCCCGCCCGGGAACACAACGGCACACTCTCATCAGCCAATTTTACTGATGCACAATGCGCCGTGTCCGCAATAGGCGGACATTTGATCGGTCGTCTACCAGAAAAACCGTGAGATTTTTATTTTCCGGTCAGAAATGACGGGGTAGAAGAACTGTGTGTGGGGGACGTCCGAATCGAGAGACGTCCGAAATGTCGAGCCTTTGCCGTCAGCTTTTGCTGACCACCGTTTCCACCGGCGTGCTTGTTCTTGCGCAGACATCAAATTCATTTTCCGATGAGCTTGTCATCGACGGGGATATCACCGGCACCCAGGTGATTGACGGTGTGACCTATGATGCGATCATCATCACAGGGGATGGCAGCATCACCACCGATGGTGTCCAGGAACCCGGTGTCTACAGCCAGGGTGCAGGCAACACGATTGTCAACAACGGCAGCATTCTTACGACCGGGGACGAATCAGAGGGTATCAGGAGCATTGGCGCTGATGTCACAATCCTCAACACCGGCGGCATCCGGACAACTCAGATCGACTCAATTGCAATCGTCAGCTGGGGCGACGACACACATATCGCCAACAGTGGCGACATCCAAACCGAGGGTGATTTTTCAATCGCGATCTTTAGCACCGGATCCGAAGTCACGATTTCCAACAGCGGTGATATCAGAACGGAGGGAGAGAACGCTGACGGAATCTACAACCAATATGGAGATGGTGCCGTCATCACCAACACGGGCAAAATCCTTACGACAGGGCGAGGCGCAACCGGCATTTACAGTTATCAGAGTGACGACGTCACGATCACAAACAGCGGCGACATCCGAGCGACGGGCCAAGGCGCGACTGGAATCTACATCTACCAGAGTGAGGCCGCGATAACGAACAGCGGCGACATCCGGGCGACAGGACAAGATGCATACGGGATCTATATCTACAACTCTGACGATGCCGTTGTCTCAAACAGCGGCGTGATCGTTAGCGAAAGAAGCTTGGCGATCGCTGTTAACTCCGGATCCGTAAACACCACCGTCAACCTCCATGCCCCTTCCTTTCTCGGCGGTGCCATCACCTTCAATTCCGAGACAACTCTGAACATCACCACCGGAGCTTCGCATTCGGTTCTGTGGCAGCTGCCGGATACCGCGGTCCTCGCAGGTGCTGCACCCAACTTTTCCGGCACCGTTCCCTGGTTCTACGACAGCACGACCGGCCAGTTCGCCACCTACGATCCAACCGGGCTGACCGCGAGCTTCAACCAGATGGCCAACACGGCCAATATGCTGGGCCGTCTCGGACGCTACGGCCTCCGGCAGACCGGCCGGGGCGGGCCAGCGGTCGCGCCTGCTGCGCTGGCTTATGAGAACGGCTCAGGCCAATCCACAGAAAGCTTCGACGGGCTGCTGGCAACCAATTCGGGGCCTGAGAACGCTTATGGCCTGAAAACCGGATCCTTCTGGCTCACCGGCTTTGGGGGCCAGGCCAACCATGACGGCGACGACACTACGCTGGATCACACCATCGACCAGATTGGCGCGGCCCTCGGCTATGCTTGGAACCAATCGCCCGGTACGCGCCTCGGGGTCATGGCCGGTTACATGAACGGCTCCATCACAGCGGAAAGCACTTGGGCGGATGCCCAGGATATCGAAAGCAACGGCGTCTTTGCCGGGGTCTATGGCGATAGACGCTTCGGGCGGCTCCTCCTCGGTCTCGGCCTCGCGGGCGGCTGGCAGACAAACGACAGCAGCCGCTTCATCAACGACAACACGGCCCTGACCGGCGGTCTCACGCTCGGCGAAAGTACCGCCGACGCCTCCTATGACAGCTGGTTCGTGACACCCGAGGCAACACTCTCCGCCGACATTGCCCTCGGCGGCACCGGTATCACTCTCACCCCATCGGTGCGCGGGCGCTACGCCCTGCAGCGGACGGGCAGTTATACCGAGAGCGGTTCGAACGCCAATGCAACGGTCGATGCCCATACGCTCGGGGTCGCAGAGGGCGATTTTGAGCTGGCGATTTCGAGAAGCTTCCAGCTGGTCACGCTCACGGGCCGCGCGGGCTACCTGGTGCGCAGTTCCGCAGGCGACGATGATGTGCCGGTCACGCTTCTCGGCATCACCAATTCCATCGGCCTCGGCGCCACCGACCGTTCCGCCGCCTATCTCGGTGCGGCGCTGGATCTGGACCTCGGCCCCCAGGCCAGCTTCACCCTCGATGGTCAGGGCTATTTGTCCGATGACATCGACGCCCTGGAAGGCATGGCACGGTTTGCGATCCGGTTTTGATGAGGGCTACATCACAGACGCCGTCCCGGACCTGATCCGGGACCAAGGCAGCGTCTTAAAGGTGGCCCCGGCTCGAGGCCGGGGCGGCGAGCGAAGGTGCCTGCTGGAAGGCCGCGTCCTTCCTCAGTGGTTTGGGAGTTGCATCATACACAAGCCCAGTCACCTCTTCCCGTGGGAGAGGTCGGCCTGAAAGGCCGGGTGAGGGAGCAGAGCTGTCCATTCAGGTCCGCAGTCGCTCAGGATAAAAGTGCAGCATCCGCGCCGTCCCGGACCTGATCCGGGACCTGCGGAACACTTGGCTAGAGGCCCCGGTTCAGGGCCGGGGCGGCGAAAGAAGATGCCTGCTGGATTGCAGGACGATGCAGATTAACGTGGGAGAGGAACTGTGAGCGAATTTCGGGACGGCAGCTCAATCGAAGCCGGATGTCAATCTGCTAATGAAGCCGAACCTGCGCGTTCTGCCGATGGCGCGACGCCAGATGCCGTGAAGTCGGAAAGACCGGAAATATCCTGTTCCGCCGGTCTCGCAAACTGGCTGCTTGGCAACAATTGTTCCATCGTCTTCACCTCCTACCAGACCGGACAGGTCTTTTTCGTCGGCGTCTTGCCGAACGGCTCGCTGTCGTTTCATCAGCGCAAC
>JBCDEN010000146.1:0-7778 GCA_039179715.1 Pseudomonadota bacterium | reverse complement strand
GATGAATAAATTTAATACTGCTGCATTTGGTCTTTTTTCTGCTGCGGCTTTGCTTGTCGCCGCTCCGGCGATTGCAGGCCAGAAAACCATTCCACATTGGGGGACCAATATCTCCCTCGGCGCGTCTGAACAGGCAGGCCCAGGACCTGTGACCTGCGCGCTGCCGGTTGCCGGAAATGCAGCTGAAACTGTCAATGTCATCGCCCAGTCCGCAGACGACTGCACAGCGGTTGGCGGGATATCCCAGACCAAATCCTGAAGAAAGTGAACAATCGGCGACCGGCCCATTTCGTGCCGGTTCGCCGCTGACTCCATACAAAGCCTCTCGCGTATCCATCCCCGGAGATCAACAGCCATGTGTCGGGGCGAACATGCTCGGACAACCAACGGGTGCGGCCAATCGTGAGATGCTGCATTTGAGGGACGACCCCATGACAAAACTGAAATTAGCGGCGATTGCATTCGCCGGCACTGCCATGCTGGCAGCCGCCTTACCCGCCGACGCCTGGCCCATTCCGGATCTGCCCATGTACGGACCTGGCAAGGGGGCGGCTGGATCAAGCTCCGCAAGCGTTGCACCGGTCACCTGCACGCTTCCGGCCGTCGGACAGACACATGCCACAATACCGGTGATCGCGCAGAGTGCGCAGGATTGCGCGCGCGTCGGCGGCGTGGCTCGAAGCTGAATCTGACTGTCGTGATTATGCGCCGGCGGGCGGATCACGCTCCCGGCGCAACCTTTCAATTTCTTTCATGCAGGGGTCATATCGATGAACTTGCCTTGTTTCTTTCGCCGCGCGGTCCTGTCACGAACGGGTCTGGCCGCACTCCTTCTTCCGAGCGCCCTCCTCCTTTGCCTTTCAGGCCCGGTTCGAGGGGAGACTGCCGAGGCGGACATCAGTACCCATCTGATTGCGATTGCCATTTGCCCGCCGGATCATGCCTTGATCTCGCCAGAAGCCTGCCACAACACCACAGACCGGCTTGCCAGCAGCATGTCGGCAGCGATGAATATCCCGACACAGAACATACGCGTGTTTGTCGACGAGGATGCAGCCGGCCCAAATGTCCTTCAGGCGATATCGGATTATTCCGCGACGGTGGGACCCCAGGACGAAATCTTGATGTATGTTACCGGACACGGAGCCCCCTACGCGGATTGGGTCAACGCCTGGGTGCAGGATGCCGGCATGCGTGAAATGATGGCCGAGCTGCGGCCAAGAGGCGAATACCTGTTGCAATTCTGGACCGAAACCCCGGACACCGTTCCCGGCCTCGCCGTCGTCAATGAGAGCCTGATGCCCGTGACACGGCTACTGGACGCCTTCGGAGATTTCGAGGGCCGATTGGCCTTGATCGTGGAATCCTGCTCGTCCGGCCTTCTTCTGGAAAATCCTGACTATCTTGCACAAAGATATCCGTTTCTCGACCATCTGACCGTGACATCCGGTCCGGATCAGGGGTCGAACCTGACAGAGGATGAATCGGCTTCGCTTTTTGCGGATTCGCTGTCCGATACGCTCGCGTCGGCCCGGAACATGACCTTTGTTGAAGTCATCGATGCCGCGGCAGAGATGACGCTCGAACGCGTTGTCGGAATTTGTGAAAACCTGACAATATCGCGGGAGCAATTTTCCGACGTGTTTCCGCAGGAAGCGCTTCCATCGAGCGAACTATTACAGGAAGAAGTGCGCCTGCCGACCTGGTATTGCCATCAAACGCCGGCATCTCATTCTTTTGGCACCAGCTTCGCAGAGCGCATGATCGCCCCGGAAAAGACGGGGTGAAGCGGTCTCCGCTCTTCCTCGCAACCTAGAACGCGCCCAGTCATTTCATTGCCTGTGGCCGCTGAACATCTGGCTAAGGCTGCATGTCCGCACTGCGATATCATCATGTGCCGCAGATACGATGATGCGTTGAGGACATCTCAGAAGGAAGGGATATCGTGCTCGGGTCGAGTCAGATCTCCTCGCGCAGGTAAACTGCTTCGCGAGGAGTAGCGCTTTCATCGCTTTGAACCAAAGGCGGGCGCCGCCTCCAAGGTATTCTCTTCTGAAGATGCCGGGTGCGATGATGCGACCGGCAACATCTGCGTCAACGGTGAGATCACACGAGGCAATCGCGTGCGTCGACCCACTGAAGATGTTGGTAAAGCTTTCTCGAGCTCAGATCCGGCGCAGCAGGGCTGCGCGCGCACGCCAGGGTCCGAACCCGGCCCTGGCGGCAGTGGAAACCGGACGACCTCAGTTGCACGGTCATCCGGACCTCCAATATCTCAGTCGTAGATAAACGTCACCTTGCCGAAGCGATCCCGGTCGAGATAGGTGCTGTCGAAAAAGACAGCCGGATCGCCGGTCGAGGTCGTGGCAACCAGATCAACCGCAAAGCTGCCTGCCACGGCATCGGTGACGGCGGACTGGAGGTCCTCCCGCAGACCAAGGCAATTGCCGAGGACGGTGATGTTGAATGTCAGAAGGTCGCTCATCATTTCACCGACCCGCACAGTGTTTCCAAAGCTTTCCTTGCCAATGAGATGCGTATGCTGATCGGCGACTCCACAGGTGGTGTAACGGCTGCCAAAGGCCATCACGCCGAACAGCCCCGGCATGTAAACATCACTGAAAGGGTCGACAATGGCGTTGAACCCGCCCTTTTCGATGAGGCTGTCGCGGATCGAGGCGCTCATCACCCAATCCGGGTCGGAAGGGTCCGTGACGATCAACTCCGAAACACCCAGTTGCTCCAGCCGGTCCGTGTGCCGGTCCGACGTGGACAGACCGGTTACATCCACGCCAAGATCGCGCAGTGCAGCGATAACAAAGAGGGAGGTGTTCGACTTCGCGCCGGTTACCAGCACGCGTTCGCCAGCTTTCAGGTTGAGTTTACGGACCATGCTGTAGGCCGTCTGTGCCCCGATCGAAAAACTGCCGGCAGCGATGTCCGGGAGCGCCGTCGGAACCTTCATCAGCTTGCGGTGATGCAGGATCTGTATCTCCTTTGAACCGTGATTGGTCGGGATGCCGGGTGGAACCGGAGAGCCCGGCACCGGTGCATGATACGCATTGTCGGCAATCACGCGGTCGCCGGGCTTCAGATCGGTGACATCCTCGCCCACTGCCAGAACCTCGCCGACGAAATCCGATCCGACAACGTAATAGCCGCGCCTGAACTCCGATGTCGCCGCCTTCAGGATCAACGACCTGTCGCGATAATTGCACGAAAACGCCCTGACCCTGAACTGGACCATCCCGGCATTCTCTGAAGCGTGCGGGTCAAAAACGGGTGCGTCGGATTCCACGATGCCGTAGCGGACAGGCATTCCTTCCAGCGTGAAGGTGCCTTCAGTCCCGGGAATGATGCCGGCGGAGGACCTGTCCGGCCCGATGATAGCCAACTGTCTCATGCTGTTTCTCCTTATTCTAATTGGGCCTTCAGGCCGCTGTAGCCGATGGCCGGAAGGATGGGCTCCGCTTTTCACTCAACGGGTCGCAGGCGCCGAATGTCAGGAAGCGCGTCGCGCGTGCTTCGCCGGCGCTCTCCAGAAGTGCAACGCCAACACCGGCGGATCCGAACAGAACCGAGGGGTTGTCACAATCACGCCCGGCCTCCCAATAATGCTGGCCGATCTCGCGTGCGGAGGTCTCCAGCGAGGTCAGCATGGCAGGACCTGCCATGAGCTCGACCGTGCCCGGCATCTGGACAGCGGCGCGCGCCAGGAACAGAGCCTGGCCGGCAGCGCCGTCGAAAAGGCCGTCGAAACGGGGTTCGCCGGCGTTGCAGATGAGTGCGCCAGCGCGCCTGACATCGGTCTGCAAGGCTGCACGACACAGTCCGCTGTCGAGTTGGGAAATTGCCAGGCGTGCGATCCCAATGCCGGCCGCGCCGCTGGACAGATCAAGTCCGACAGGCGCTTCAGCAATGTCGCCCTTGGTCGCGCAGTTGCGCAGGTCCGGCCAACCGTCGCGTCCCTCCAAAAGCGAGGTCTCGAAGTCGAGCGCTCGGCGAACGGCCTCCAGAAGGATTTCATCTCCACATAGGCAATAGGCCTCCAAGAGAGCAAGTGCGATACCGCTTGCACCGTGCATCAAACCGGCCTGAGGCACTGTCCACGCGGTGTCCTGCCAACTTTCACGGCCGGATTTCGCTTCAAGGCGCATCTTTGCAAGACGCGAGGCAGCACGAGCGATCCGGTCTGCCAGCTCCTGTGACGGGTCGAGACGGTAGAGCGCAACAAGTGCAGAGACAGCTCCTGCCAGTCCCTGGAACAAGCCAAAATCCCGAGCCTCTGAGATCCGGCTATCCGTCACCGTTGCTGCATAGGCGTTGGCCGCCTTGAGATGCCGCTCGTCCTGCAGCACGGTGGCGAGCGCGGTCTGTGCCATGATGAGACCACCGATGCCGGTTCCCAATCCAAGCGGGGCAACCATCGACAGGGCCTTGAGGCGGCTCGGATCAGCGACCTGGTCCGTGCCGTACCGGCTTGCCCGACGGGCCTCGGCGCGCCATTTTTCGTCACCCGTGGCCGCATGAAGATCGGCAAAGAAGAGTGCAATGCCATCGCTGCCGGACAACAGACCGGGACCGAGTGCCAGAGGTTGGCGGAAACGCTCGTCGCCGGTAACGGGAACCAGATCGAGCCAGCAACTGGCGTCACCCTTGCGAATGGCCTTTGAACAAATGCGCTCGCCGAGTTCGACCGCGCAAGCAACGAGGGCCGAAGGACAGAGTGTTCCGCCTTCAACCAAGGCAGTGCTCCAATCCGCACTCGGCTGATTGCCCATGCGCAGGCTGCGCTCAATCAGCACTTCGTCCCGAGGCAATGCGTCCTTCGGCACGTTCTTGAAGCGCGTGCGCACGGTATCCAGGCACGGGGCCTCAAAAAAGTCCGTGATGACTTCTCCATCCCCGCAGATCAGGTCCCTCGAGCTAGTACTCGCCTGATAGAATGGAATATCGAACACCGCCATTGCCTTGCGCTCGTAGTGGCACAAGGTGAGCATGGGATCTTGTCCGTCAGCCGATGCGGAAATCCGCGCCAGCATGTCGAACTCGGCTGACCAGGCGGCGCCATCGACGACGGCGCGCCGCGCAAGAGAGCGGTGCTGGATCATCGCGTAGAGCCTGGTTGCTCTCAAGACCGGCCGGATCAGGCAATTCTCGAACATGTCCAGCGGACCGCCTGCAGCGGCAATGCGGGCTCCGTTGCGATCGATATAGGCAAACATCTCCCGATAGCCTGCCAAAAGATCGGCTTCGTAATGCATCACCGATAGCGGGCGCCCGTTAAGTGACGGCAGATTGGGATTGAACCCCTCGCCCGCGTTCGCGGGTGCGTCGACATGCTGGGCAGCATCGAGCTCATCGTAATCATCAAGCCCGCCGACTTTGGCCGCGCCGCCTCCCGGCACGGGAATGTAGTTCGGCAGGTAACCGACGCTGGCGACCGAATCTCCGAGTTGATACATGGTCTTGAAGAAAGCGCTTTCGCTCTCGAGCTCAGGCTCAACTTCCTTTATCCGCGGATGCGTGATGGTTTCCAGGTCGATCGGCACCGGCACCTGACCCCTTGCAACTACATTCTCGAAATGAAAGTCATTGCCCTGAAGCATCCTGATCAGGCACAGCATCGCACCGGAGCGGTGAAAGAAACGTCTTGCTTCCTCTTCATCCGTGCAAGGCGCATGGGCCACCCATTCGACCCAGCCGTAGCCGCCGCGGGGGCTGACCTTGACCGTGCCGGCGGAAGCCGGAGCCCCGTCGGCTGCCATCCAGTCGATAAGCGCGTTGAAGGCCCGATCGATGGAAAGGTCCTTGGGTTTGTAGCCGACCGAAGCACCGTTTTCGAACGTGACCTTGTAGACAGACTGCCCTCCCCGGTGCCGGTCCGACAGGCCGCATCCGATCGAACAGACACGCCCGGGATCGCCGCCGCACAAAAGGTCGGCCGAGATCGAATTCATGTCCCGGCCCATCCTGTTCATGAACAGCGCAGTTACGTCAATCCACTGATCCACGACCGTTGCCAGCAGGCGCGCAAGCACCGGCCGCTCCAGAAAGAAGGACTTCAGACGCCTGCCTTTCAGTCCAGCGGCAAAGACATCAACGGGTTCTGCGGAATTGCCGCCTTTCTCAGTGTCCGGGGTGGACGGGAATTGACCGCCGACATGGCGGGCAAGCGTGAACGCATCGAGCAGGCCGCGGCCGCAGACGGTGATCGCCGTCTTTACGAGGTCCGCATCGAAGTCCTGAAGTGCCTTTTCGGTAAAATTGGCATAGATATCTTCCGAAACCTTTTCATCCCGGCGGCGGCGGGCGTCCACGACCAGCGGATCGAAGAGCGGTTTGAAAGGCAAAGCAGGGTCAGAGACCTCAGGTACACTTACCGGCCGGTCCAAGGCTGCGAGAATCCAGTCGAACGTGTCGACCCATCGATTGTGGATTTCAGCGCCACCGACCGAAACCGGCCCGAAGGCGCCCGCAACCGAATGAAGATCGGCCCCAAGATCGGACAGGACCCTGTCAAGCACCCGCGGATCGTCGCCCGAAGAGGTCTTTACCCATGACTTGAACCTGTTTGCGGCAGCGGCCGAAGTGCGGTCGTCTGCCTGAAACTGCACCTGACCGGCAAGTCTTTCTTCAAGCGTTGTGGATTGGGCGATCAGGCAGGAGCGCTCAGCGGAGGTCAGGCGAAGTGTCATGGCAAATATCCTCGAATTGGGCCGGATTTTCGTGAAATGATCTTTTGTGGCAGGACCCCAACCAGTGCTCTTCGAAGCATCTTCCAGGGTCTGTTGACGGATGCGCATCTGAAGGCTGAATACCGGCATCGCGTCACGGGGCAGGCCGGAGTGGCGGCCTGCCCCTTCTGGAACGCGCGGAGTTATCACCCCGTAGCGCGCGATACCATCGAGATGATCATTCCAGACAGGATCAGGGACTTGGAGATGCAGGTCGGCGTGGTGCCGCCATTTGCGCCAACCAGATCACTGTCGCTGATCTCACCCTCTTCCGGCGCCACCGGCAGAACGAAGTGCCAGGTGGATGCTGCGTCCTCGACGACTTCGACACTTACTCCCGGCGGAATGTCAGCGCCGTAATCCGTCAGCACTTGCTTCGGATTGGCCATCAGCTCGGCGCGAAACGCATCGTCAGTCCAAGCCCTGCTGACCAGGTCTGCCTTGATGGCGGCAAAGTCATGCGCGTTGGCTTTGTGATCGATCATCATTTTCAGTTCCTCTCTTTCAGGTGCTGCTGCTGCAGCTGTTGGTTTGAAACCGGATTTGCAAACCCGGTTCCGTTGGGGCCTGCCACAAGTTCAGCTCTGAACCGGTGACAGTGACCCGCCTCTGCCCCCGTAAAATCGAGGGGCACAGACAAGGTTCCAAGCGTTGTTAAGGCCGGTGTGAAAAGCCGGGACGCAGAGCGGTCTCGCACCACCGTGCGCACCTGCGAGGCCAGCGTTGCCGACGTCTCCTGCAACCGGCTTGACCCGAACAAAGGACACCGGCGCCGGAAGCGTCTTCGGCTACTTCAACATCAACGCGTCGGAATTTCGGGGGCGGTGTTCCATCAAGGCTTTCTTGATGCCTGTGCGGAACAGCATGCGAAATACACCACCGGCACAGGTTTTGTTTGCAAGTTTATTCTTCTTTACGAAGAAGTTTTTCCCATGAGCCAATTCGTGTTTCATTTCGCTCTCCCAGTTTAATTGCGACTTATCATTTGTGATCGCAATATAAATTTAGGAGATTTATGTATTAATTCAAATTAAAGATCTT
>JBCDEN010000570.1:0-3270 GCA_039179715.1 Pseudomonadota bacterium | reverse complement strand
CGATCGCCCAGGAAAAAGGGATCGCGATCGCCAGCCATGACGATGCGACCATGGACCACGTGGAAGAGGCGGTTTCGCTGAAGACCCGGATTGCGGAGTTTCCGACGACGCTTGAAGCGGCCAGGGCATCCCACGAGGCGGGCATGGCGGTCCTGATGGGCGCACCGAACGTTGTCCGCGGCGGCTCGCACTCCGGCAATGTCTCTGCCCGCGAGCTGGCCGAGGCCGGATATCTCGACGTGCTGTCGTCGGATTATGTGCCCGTTTCGCTTGTTCAGGCGGCCTTTCAGCTCGCCGAGGAAATCGAGACGATCGATTTGCCAAAGGCAGTCGCCATGGTGACGTCCCGCCCGGCTCATGCAATCGGACTGACCGACCGGGGCAGTCTCGCACCGGGTCTGCGCGCGGACATGATACAGGTCAGGCTCGTCGGCAACGTACCGATCGTGCGCGGCGTCTGGCGCGAGGGCAGACGCGTTGCCTGACGCCGCAACAGGCGCGGATCAAAAGCTCGGACCCGGCCGGATGGTGCTGGTTGTCGGCCCGAGCGGGGCCGGCAAGGACACGCTTATGTCCGCGCTTCGCGACAGACTGAAGGACCGTCAGGACGTTCACTTCGCCCGCCGGGCAATCACCAGAGCGTGCGACCCGGACGCGGAAGACCACGAAACGCTGACGCACCATGAATTCGCCACACGCGTCGCAAACGGTGAGACAGCGCTTGCCTGGGAAGCCCATGGGCTTGGGTATGTCATCCCGAAGGCTTGCGACGCGCGCATTCTTTCCGGCGAGACAGTGATCGCCAACGGATCGCGCCGCGTGCTGCAGCGCGCTGCAGACAAGTATCAGACCGCCATCGTCCTGCTGATCACCGCCCCGGTCGACATTCTGGCAGACCGTCTCGCCCGGCGCGGACGCGAAAGCCGCGCGGACATCGAAAGACGTTTGCAACGGGCAGACCTGGAACCGCAGCATGTTGCCAATCTTGTTCGCATCGAGAATACCGGCACCATCGATGACGGTGTTCAGAAAATGCTTGCGGCTCTCCGGCTCTGACAGAGCCCGATCCTCGGCGCTATCGCGTCCGGGCAGGCACCTTTCAAAGATCCCTGTAACTGATCAGATCGATCCCGAGACGATCGATCTCGCGCCTGACCTCGGGGCTGATGAGCGTTTCCAGGCAGCTGGTCCGATCCGCACGCACATCCTCATATCCGGGATGCCCCATCGCTGCCAGTTCGCCGCTATCAACCGCAGGATGGTCGATGAAAATATGCGTTCCGGATGCCAGGCTCTGAAGTGCCGCGACGAAAGATGACACGCGGGCACGGCTGTCTCTGGGATATGCCGGGTAGGGGCTGAACCTTGGAAGTCCATGCCCGAACGGATCGTCCAGAAGTCCGAATTCGGCGCAGAGCCCGGAAACGATGTCACCCAGGCGCGGATCGAAATCCGCAAGGTGCCGCACCATGTGGCAACTGACATGAGACGCATGCGGAAAGAGATTGACCCCCATGGCGATCTGGGTCCGGAGTTCAGCGGCGATCTCGTCGATCTTCCACGCAACGCGGCACAAAGACGGCCGGTCGTCATCGGGCCGGTCCTGCAGCAGCGGCAGGAACCAGCCTTCCCGGTCAACAAGGCTCGGGGCGTCGGTAAGCGGTCGCCACTTGACGGCGTCCCATTCGCTCGTCAGCGTCAGATGGATACCGACATCGATATCCGGGCGCTCGCGAAAGAGCGTTGCCGCCTCGGTCACCCGGGCACAGGGCATCATGACTTCGACACTGCGCGCGATCCCGTTGAGGCAAGCCTCCAGGCATCCTTCGTTGGAAGCCCCGCAGGAGCCGGCATCATCGGCACGTACAAGCAATCTGATTGTGTCCGGCAAGGCAAAGTGTCCCGAATCTGAGGTTCGTCTCATTTTTCAGCCTGCGCCGGTCGCCTGGGTCTGGAAACAGCTTGACGACAACAGTGCGCATATCGACATGTGCCGTCACCTAGCGGCGGACTGCAATGCAACGAATATGTTGTTTTAAAGCAGACCAATGGAAAGGGCATCAACAGAGGCCGGGAATTCACCATTTCCTCCGGCACACCGACACCGCCCGTGCGGGGTCACTTCAAGATCTGGCGAAGAGAGGGCTTCTGGTACTGATCGCAATCCGGCAAAGTTTGCAGGCCGGTGCGACAGCCAGGAGCATTGCGGACCGGCCTGCTACAACAGAACCGCAATGAATTTGCCGGACTGCTCTGCAACTGCCCTTGGGTTCTGACTGGTTACATCGCACAAGCAAGGGAAATTTACGCACATTTAGGCAAGACCAAAAATCTACAGCTAAAGATCCAAAAGACTTTTCATTGCGTTCGCACTCGCCTAGTCTGAATTTCTTTAGGGCAAGTCGCTAACTTTTGAGTATCCTAGGAATGTCCAAGGCGCTTTTCGACAAATACGGCGGCTTCAAGTCTATTAGCCGTATCGTAATGGACTTCTACGACAAGGTGCTCGACTCCGATCGGATCGGCGATTTTTTCGACGGCATCGATATGCCGAAACTGATCGACCACCAGACCAAGTTCATCGCTGCGCTTCTCGGCGGGCCCGTTTCCTATTCGAACGAACGCCTGCGGCGCGCGCATGCATCGCTTGAACTGACCCATGAGGATTTCGACGAAATTCGCATGCTCCTGAGCGAGACGCTCGCCGAGCATGGCTTTTCGGCTCATGACATTGAAACGGTCATGATCGAAATCGAGTCGCGGCGGACGAGCATCCTCGCAACGGGCCTGTCATGAGCATCACGGCCATCAACCAGCAGCTTCTGCGCGCGATCGGCGTGGGCATCGCTGTGGTGCGGGGCGATGATCTCCAGTTTCTTTTCAGCAACGGTCCGTTTGCCGAATGGTTTGGCAAGCCGGAAGCCGGAGCATCGCTGCAGGAGGTGCTCACCGATATCGATGCCGACGAAGTCCGCTCCGCGATGGAGCAGTCCGGACGGTACAACGGTGAGATTTCAGTCAAGCTGAAGCGGCGCACGCTCGTGATCGCCTTGTCGATTTCAAGTGCCGACGAGGAAGCGAGCGACCTGCTCGTGGTGGAGTGCCAGAACATCACGCGCATCCGTGAGCTGGAATCCATGATCGACAGCTACTCCTCGATGGTGGAACGCAACACACGGGAACTGGAACGCGAGAAGGAGCGGGTCGAGCGGCTTCTCCTCAACCTCATGCCGCGCACGGTCTACGAGGAGTTCAAGACCTTCGGCGTTG
>JBCDEN010000473.1:0-3974 GCA_039179715.1 Pseudomonadota bacterium | reverse complement strand
GCTCAAAAGCTGCGAATTCAATGTCGTCGACGACAAGGAAGCGCTGTTCATGCCGCCATCGAAGGCGCGCACAATCCTGCGCGCCGCGCGCACCTGGGAAGGGATCGGCAGGCGGATCTGGCCTGTCTTTGGGGGCGTCCTTGTCGTCGAGGCGGAGAAAGTCGTGTTCCAGAGCCTTCCGGCTGACGGCAAGAAAAGCCGTCTCCGGGTTCTGCGCCCGGTCTTCATTCCCGAAGGCGTTGCAACCGGGCTGAAGCCGGTCAGAGCGGTGCGGTCCCAAAAGACGATGCTACACCGGGAAGTGCCTGAACACTGACCAGGTGCCGGCGTTCCGGATCAGGCGGCCGGTATAATCGTTCCCTGGTGAAATGACATCTGCCAACGTCCGTCTATCCGTTGCCAGATGGAGCTTCGAAGTGTGTTTCGGGGGTTTGACGACTTTGTTTCCTGCCGCAGGCAACGATAGGTGACGAGTACTGTGTCTTCTGAAAGCGGGCGCGCCGAAAAATCCGAAACTTCCAGTCGGTACGATGTTTCCTGATCCGACTCCAAAGCCAATGCGTCCACCGTCACCGACTTGTCATAAACCCGTCCAGAACTGCCGAATTCGATAAAATCATCGGCCAGAAGGTCACTCACCAAGGTCCGCGAAGACCTTACGGCAGGTTCAAGAAGTTGCTGCTCCAGGGACCTGAACAGTTGCTGGTCTGCGCCTTCGTTCCGCATTCTCACCTCTTGAGAAGAAAGACTGCCTGCTCGGCCACGATGTTCCAGACCCACCATGGCGCATTGACCGGGATCTTGTTGCCGTGTGCACTCAGGGCGATCGCCTTTTCGACATCCGCATCCAGCTCATGGCAGAGTTCGACGAAATCACGCAGCGAGCAGAAATGGATGTTCGGCGTATCGTACCACTCATAGGGCAGGTATTTCGTCACCGGCATGCGTCCGAGGAACAGCAGCTGCATGCGGTTGCGCCAATGGGCGAAATTCGGGATCGATACGATCACCTGCTTGCCGATGCGCAGTAGTTCGCTCATCACCTTTTTCGGCTCTCGCGTCGCCTGCAGCGTCTGGCTGAGAATGACGACGTCGAAAGCATCGTCCGGGTAGTCCGCCAGATCCTTGTCGGCGTCGCCCTGGATGACCGAGAGGCCGCGCGCGACACACCGGTTCACACCGGCCTGGCTGAGCTCGACGCCGCGGCCGTCGACCTGGCGCTCGCGCGCAAGATGGTCCAGCAGCGCACCGTCTTCCGAACCGATGTCGAGCACGCGTCCGCCAAGCGGAACCAGCGACGCAACGACCTTGTGGTCGCCGCGCACCTCACCGGCACGGGCCTGTCTGGGGGCAAGGTTCATGTCAGCCGGCCTCCCCGGGAGCGGGTATGCCGCGCGCATGGGCCGCCCCGGTCATGAAACCCTGAATGGTCTCGAACATTTCCGGGACATCCAGCAGGAAGGAATCGTGCCCCCGGTCGCTTTCGATCTCCACAAAGGACACGTTCGCGGCGGCGGCATTGAGCGCCTTGACCACACTGCGGCTCTCTGACGTCGGGAACAGCCAGTCGGAGGTGAACGACATGACGCAGAACCGGGTTTTCGTACCGGAGAAGGCAGCGGGCAGCGATCCGCCGAATTCATGTGCAAGGTCGAAATAGTCCATCGCGCGGGTCACGTAGAGGTAGGAATTTGCATCGAAACGGTCGACGAACGTCATGCCCTGGTGGCGCAGGTAGCTTTCAATCTGGAAATCGGCGTCGAAGCCGAAGGTCAGCCTGTCGCGGTCCTGAAGGTTGCGGCCGAATTTCTGGTGCAGGCTTTCGTCGGACATATAGGTGACATGGGCCGCCATGCGGGCGACCGCGAGGCCTTTCGTGGGCCTGACGTCGTCCTCGATATAGCTGCCGCCGCGCCAGCTCGGATCCGCCATGATCGCCTGCCGTCCGACTTCGTGAAAGGCGATGTTCTGCGACGTGTGCCGCGCCGCGGCCGCGATGGGGACCGCCGCGAACACGCGCTCGGGATAGCTTGCCGCCCACTGCAGCACCTGCATCCCGCCCATGGACCCGCCAATCACGGTGAACAATGTGTCGATGCCCAGATGGTCCACGAGCCGGGCCTGCGCGCGCACCATGTCGCGAATGGTGATGACCGGAAGATCAAGGCCATAGGGTGTGCCGGTCTGCGGGTTGATTGATGCCGGTCCCGTCGTGCCGAGGCACCCGCCGAGAACATTGGCGCAGACAACATAATAGTGATTGGTGTCGATCGGTTTTCCCGGGCCGACCATCAGATCCCACCACCCGGGTTTTCCAGTTACCGGATTGGTCGAGGCGACATACTGGTCGCCGGTCAGGGCATGGCAGACAAGGATGGCGTTCGACTTGTCGGCATTGAGCGTGCCGTAGGTTTCGTAGGCAATCTGCCATGGTGCCAGCTCTACACCCGAATCCAGCTCCAGCGGCTGGTCTGCCGGAAAACGGGCAAGCTTGCTCGAGGGCGTTTCCGCCTGGTTCGCTTTCACAGGGTCAAGCGCTTCCGGATGGTTGCTCTCAGTTGGCATGGCGGGTCGGGCGTTCTTCTGTATTAACCTTGGAACCTCGGGCAATGTCGACATGTGGGATCGCGCGCGGCCTATATCCAGTTTGAGAGATGGGCTTCGGCAAATCGGCCAGACGAGCGACCTAGCCGTGCGTGGCTTGATGAGTCAATGATTTCTTTTGCGTTTGCGCGATCACATGAATATGACTATGCGCCGCTGCACCTTTAAACCAGGCTGGGACTCCAGATGTCGCAAACACCGGACGATGGCATGACGACCGTCGACCTGCGCACCCGCATCGACGAGATCGACACACGCATCCATGAGGCGCTGATTGAGCGTGCCGATGCGGAAACCGCGATCCTGGACGCCGTTGGCGGCAATTCGGACGCGGGCGCGAGCTACCGTCCGGACCGGGATGCGGACAGCATCCGGCAGATGCTGGAACGGCACCGGGGCCGTCTGCCGCTTACCACGGTGGAACAGATCTGGCGCGACATCATCTGTGCCTGTACGCTCACCGAATCCGAAACCGTCATCTATCTGGATGGCGGGGCAGAGCTGATCGACATGCTCGATCTCGCCCGGTTCTATTTCGGGTTTTCAACGGAACTCGACCCGTGCAGCGACGCGTCGGATGTCGTTGATGCGGTCGGTCTGTCGACCGGAAACGCGATCGGCCTCGTTGCCCTGAACGACCGGGCCGACCTGCCCTGGTGGCGCGGGCTCAGCGAGACGGGTGCGCTCGTGAGAGCGCGGCTGCCGTTCGTCATGCTCGATGAACGCCCGGCCGATCTGCCGGCGCTGGTTCTTTCCCGGGCAGACAACCTTGTCGACAATACCGACGTTACGGTTTATGACGCGCGCTGGTCGGATGTTCTGCCTGGAAAACTGATGGATCAGGGCATTGAAGTGCTTAGCTTTTTCCGGTCCGGCAGCGGTGTCGACGCACTCCTGGCAATTTCCGGCGAGCTGAGCGAAGAAGATGCGCTGGCCGCCTGTACGGCAGCCGGGGCCAGACCGGATGTCCTGCGCCGTGTCGGCGGATATGCCGCGCCGATCGACGGCGAAACCGATGGCGACGACGAATTCGGCGGCGAAGAGCTGCAAGAATGAGTGGGAAGAAGACAATGACTGAAGCCAACGCGACCAGACCCGAGCGGCCTCAGCCGCGCGCAGGCGTCCTTGATATTGCAGCCTATGTTCCAGGCAAATCCAAAGGCACGCATGGCAAGACGGTGCACAAGCTGTCGTCCAACGAAACCCCTCTTGGCGCCAGCCCGAAGGCGAAGGCGGCCATCGAAACGGTTGCACATAACCTTGAACTTTATCCGGACGGGGCCGCCAACGAGCTGCGCGACGCGATTGCGGAAACCTACGGACTCCACCCCGACCGGATCATCTGCGGTGCGGGGTCGGACGAAATCCTG
>JBCDEN010000558.1:0-3369 GCA_039179715.1 Pseudomonadota bacterium | reverse complement strand
TGCCGAGCGAGGCCGATATTGCGCAGGAGATCGGCAAGGATGTCGACCCGGATGCCATTCATACGGCGCGCCGCAAGCTGCGGGTGGAAATTGCCCTCCGGCATTACCCGGCGCTCCACCAGGCGGTGACCGAGTTCATGCCGGACGGAGCTTACTCGCCCGACGCACACACGGCCGGAAAGCGCGCCCTGTCCAATCGGGCGCTTCATTATTGCGCGGTCTCGGATGCCGAAGGTGCTTGCGATGTCGTCTGGGACCGCTTCCGCGGCGCGGACAACATGACGGACCGCATCGCCTGCCTGACCCTGCTCGTCCACGACGACATGCCGAACAAGGACGAGGCGCTGACCGCCTACCGTGAGCGTCACGCGAACAATTCGCTGGCCATGGACAAATGGTTCATGGTTCAGGCAACCGCGCCCGGGCCTGATACACTCGAGCTTGTTCAGGCGCTGAAAACGGGTCCCCTCTTCGACGCAACCAATCCCAACAGGGTGCGCGCGCTGCTGCAATCGTTCGCGACGGGCAATCCGACGCAATTCGCGCGGAACGATGGCGCAGGTTTCGAGTTCATTGTCGAATCGGTTCTGGAGATAGACAAACGCAATCCGCAGGTCGCCTCGCGGCTATTGACCAGCTTCCGTTCGTGGAGGGCGCTGGAGTCCGTGCGTTGCGCACTGGCCGAGTCTGCTCTGTTGAAGATTTCGTCATGCGAAGAACTATCGAGAGACAGCCGGGATATCATCGACAGGACATTGCAATAGTACGCAATACTGGAAAAGGTTAACAAAAGCGCCGGGAGTCTACGGATACGTTAACCATTTTCTTCTTGGAAGGGACTGGACAAAAACCGCATATTTGATTCAAATGGAAGTGATTCGGAGCGATCTCCGATGCGGCGGATTTTGAGGCACACTTTCCATGGCGCGAGCACTGGCTGGCGACGCATCCACGCGTGGCCACGAAAAGGATTCGAACGCTGAAAAGAGTTCAGGCGAAACGCGCCCGCAACTCAAGTCAGCCCTGGCCGCCCTGCGCAATGCGGTCGTCACATCCGATACGATCATCCGCCGCATCATTCCGGGCCTGGCCATCATCTTCATTATCGTGCTCGCCCTTTTTCGTGCCGGCGAACTGGTGACGCGTCATACCGAAACGGAAAAATCCGCTCAAACAACCCTCAGCCTGATGGCCTCGGTTGTCGCGACCCGTTTGAACATCGTTGAATCGACACTGCCGGCAAACGGGTTCCGGACAACACTGAAGCGCGCCCTCGCAGACAGCCTTCCTGCCGGCGCGACCGGCAAATCCCGGGTTTTCCTGATTGCCGACAAGCGGGGAACAATCGCCGCAACGGCCCCGGCGCACCCTGCCCTTGAAGGCAAACCGATCACAAATCTCTTGAGCCCGTCCCAGCCGCTCACCGTCTTCGGTGCACGCGCCGGGGTCCTGACAATCCCGGTCGGTCTGGGAACGGACGGCGAAAGCGAAAACTTCCTGGCGACGGTTCATCATCTCGACGGCAATCTTGGCATGATTGCGGTTCTGCAGCCCGAAAGCGCCGTGTTCGCGAGCTGGCGAGACGATCTTTCCGCCAATGTCACACTCTTCGTCGGAACGTCGCTTGTTCTGCTTGCCGTCATCTACGGCTTCTTCAGCCAGGCAACGCGCGCCGAAACTGCCGACGAGATGTACGCGGCCACACGCGGACGCATCGACACCGCCCTCACCCATGGCCGCTGCGGCCTGTTTGACTGGGACCTGTCGCGAGGACGGATGTTCTGGTCATCATCGCTATATGAACTTCTTGGACGCGAACCCAAGGACGATATCCTCAGCTTTGCCGATGTTGCCGACATCACCCATCCGGACGATATCGACCTGCTGGGTCTGGCAGAACATCTGCTTGAAACCGGTGAAACGCTGGTGGACGAGACTTTCAGGATGCGCCATTCCGACGGCAGCTGGATCTGGCTGCGCGCACGCGGCGAGATCCAGTCCGAGCCGGGACGCGCGGAACCGCACCTGATCGGGATCTGCATCGACATTACCGAACAGCACCGGCTGGCCGAACAGAGCCGCATGGCTGATTTGCGCCTTCGCGACGCGATCGAAACCATCTCCGAGGCCTTCGTGCTTTGGAATGCGAAAAACGAGCTGGTGATCTGCAATTCCAACTACCAGTCGCTGCACAGCCTGCCGAGCTATGTCATCAAGGCCGGAACGCCCTATGGCGACGTCATGGCGGCTGCCTCGAACGCCGAAGTTGCACCGCAACCGGTCACGGTGAACCAGCGTGGCGGTGCCCCGGAAGGGTCTTACGAGGCGCAGCTTGAAGACGGCCGCTGGCTGCAGATCTCGGAGCGGCGGACCAAGGACGGCGGTTTCGTGTCCGTCGGAACGGACATCACGGCGCTGAAGAAACACGAAGAAAAACTGATGGAGTCCGAAAAGCGGTTGAAGGCGACCGTTTCGGACCTCCAGAAGTCCCGCCAGACCCTTGAGTTCCAGGCCCGCCAGCTGGTCGAGATGGCCGACAAGTACCAGGAAGAAAAGACCCGCGCCGAAGCGGCCAACCAGGCAAAATCGGAATTTCTCGCCAACATCTCCCACGAGCTCAGAACGCCGCTCAATGCGATCATCGGTTTCTCCGACATCATGACGCAGGAGATGTTCGGACCGATCGGAACGGACCGTTATTCCGACTATTGCAAGGACATCTACTCTTCAGGGACCTATCTTCTCAACGTGATCAACGACATTCTGGACATGTCGAAGATCGAAGCCGGACGGATGTCGATCGACACCGAAGTGGTGTGCGCTTCCTCGGCCGCCGAAGACGCCAGCCGGATCGTCACAGGAGCTGCCACCGAAAAGAACATATCCGTCAGCACGGATGTCGGTCAGGACCTCATGGTCCATGCCGACAAGCGGGCCCTGAAGCAGATCCTGCTGAACCTTCTTGCAAACGCCGTCAAATTCACGTCGGACAGCGGCGTGGTCACGCTCAAGGCGGAGCCGCGCGGCGACAAGCTCAGGTTCGAGGTCAAGGATACGGGGATCGGCATTTCGGAACGCGATATCGAACGGCTTGCCCAACCCTTCGTTCAGGTCGAGAACCAATTCACGAAAACGCACCAGGGCTC
This sequence comes from Pseudomonadota bacterium, assembly GCA_039179715.1. GTDB lineage: Bacteria > Pseudomonadota > Alphaproteobacteria > Rhizobiales > Stappiaceae > Roseibium. The sequence goes on along the minus strand of JBCDEN010000558.1, from coordinate 223 downwards.
CGGTCTCGGCCTCGCCATCGCGCGCTCGCTGGTCGAGCTTCATGGCGGTGAACTGAAAATCCATTCAGAAGTCAAAAAGGGCACCACAGTCAGTTTCACGCTTCCCTTGGCGGAACACGGGACAAACTGAGTGGCGGCACTCTTGGCATGCTCGAGCATCGGGCGATAAGTGTGCACCCTTTGACCTGATCTCCTTTGTCTGCTGAGGAGGCGGATTGCGCGC
>JBCDEN010000418.1:0-4426 GCA_039179715.1 Pseudomonadota bacterium | reverse complement strand
GGCCCGCCGGGACCGAAGATGAACCCGCCCTGGGAGCCGGGATCGGCGGCAAGGCGCTCGGGTGCAAGCTGGTTGGGCGGATTGGGCGGAATCGGCACTTCCGCAACCTGTTCAACACCGGCGCTCGCCGCCGAACCTGAATCGAAAGCGTCAAAATTGCCGGAGTGGATACCCGTATAGACAGGCGTTACCAGAAACCCGAACCCGTTGGAATTGTTGAACGTAATAGCAATTGTGGCGGCCTGCGCCATGCCTGCCATGAGCAAGCCCATCACGCTTGCCCCAAGCAGCGTTTTGAATGTCTTCATGTTGCCCTCCTGGTCAACCCGTTTGAAACGCACCCGTGATTTGGTGCAGACCAACCATGACCGTAACCGGCCGCCTGTGCATCTCACTTCGCCACACGCAACGCACACATTCACGCGAGACTCGACTTCACTCAAGCCATTGTGAATGCTATTGAATTTTTAATTAGTCGCGTGAAATTGATTTGATGGCAAGAAGGTGTGAGCTGGGGCTTCCGACGAACCTGACACGCTCTGCCGGAGAACCCGTCTGGATCGTGCGGCGGGAAGCCTGATCGCCATTTGCGGTACGCTTCTCCCCTTGGCTACGGACCCTGTTTTTCCTTGCGCTCCGTTTGCCCGAAGTGCGACCTTGACCGGCAATCAAACGACCCGGAAGAGAAACAAATGGCGCAGAACAGCTGGAACATCGCAGTCATCCCCGGCGACGGCATTGGCAAGGAAACCGTCCCCGAAGGCCTGCGTGTCCTCACCGCGGCCCAAAAGCGCTTCGATCTCGGGTTTGACTTTACCGAGCATGATTTCGCCTCCGCCGACTACTATGTGAAGCATGGCGATATGTTGCCGCCGGACTGGAAAGACCGGTTGGGCAAGAGCGACGCGCTGTTCTTCGGGGCTGTCGGCTGGCCGGAGATCGTGCCCGACCACATCTCCCTGTGGGGGTCGCTGATCCAGTTCCGGCGCGAGTTCGATCAGTATGTGAGCCTGCGCCCGGCCCGCGCCATGCCGGGTGTGCCTCTGCCGCTCGCCAACCGCAAGCCCGGCGACATCGACATGATGATCGTGCGCGAGAACACCGAAGGCGAATATTCCTCGATCGGCGGCAGGATGTTTCCCGGCACCGAACGTGAATTCGTCATGCAGGAAACCGTGATGAGCCGGACGGGCGTCGACAGGATCCTGAAATATGCGTTCGATCTGGCGCTTCAGCGTGGCGGCCATCTGACCTCCGCGACCAAGTCGAACGGGATCTCGATCACGATGCCCTACTGGGATGAGCGCGTTGCCGAGATGGCCCGGAACTATCCGGATGTGAAGGTCGACAAGTACCACATTGACATCCTGACGGCCCAGTTCGTGCTGCACCCCGACTGGTTTGACGTGGTTGTTGCGTCGAACCTCTTTGGCGACATCCTGTCCGATCTCGGCCCCGCCTGCACGGGCACGATCGGCATCGCACCGTCGGGCAACATCAACCCGGAGGGCCAGTTTCCCTCGCTCTTCGAGCCGGTTCACGGCTCTGCGCCCGATATCGCCGGAAAAGGCATCGCCAATCCGATCGGCCAGATCTGGGCAGCGGCCATGATGCTCGATCACCTGGGAGCGGTGGAGGCGGGCCAGGCGATTGTCGCGGCGATCGAACAGGTGCTGTCTGAAGACGCGCTAAGGACGCCGGACCTTGGCGGCCCGGCGGACACTAGGACATGCGGCGCCGCGATTGCCGACGCGGTTTTGGAAACCCCGTAGATGACGGCGTCCCGCTTCCTCGAAGGCTTCACCGTTGAAACAGCCGCCCTGCCCGGCATCGACATCACCTATGCCGGCGCCGGCGACGGCCCCCCTGTCCTGCTGCTTCACGGTCATCCGCAGACGCACATTGTCTGGCGCAAGGTCGCGCCCGAACTTGCCGCTGCCGGATACGGGGTGATCGCACCGGATCTGCGCGGCTATGGCGACAGCGGCAAACCGGCAAGCGATCCGGAGCATCGGCCCTATTCCAAGCGGGTGATGGCCCGGGACCAGATCGCGTTGATGACCGAGCTCGGTCATGACCGGTTTTCCGTTGTCGGTCATGACCGGGGCGGCCGCGTCGCGCACCGGCTGGCGCTGGATTTCCCGGACGCGGTGGCGCGCCTTGCGGTTCTCGACATTGCTCCCACGCGCACGATGTACGCGCAGACCAATCAGGAATTTGCCACCAGGTATTTCTGGTGGTTCTTCCTGATCCAGCCCTTTGATTTTCCCGAAAGGATGATCGGTGCCGACCCGGAATACTTCCTGCGGCGGCATATTGCAGGACAGGTCAAGACCGAAGGGGCCGTCGGCGAGGACGCCATCGCCGAATATCTGCGCACCTACAGCAACCCCGCGACGATCCACGCAATCTGCGAGGACTACCGTGCCTCGGCGGGGATTGACCTTGAAGACGATGCGGCCGACCGGCACCGGCGGATATCGGCACCGCTACTGGCGATCTGGGGCGCGGACGGTGTCGTCGGCGATCTTTATGACGTTCTTGCCACATGGCGGGAAAAGGCCACTGATGTGACGGGGTGTTCCCTCCCCTGCGGCCACGCTATCCCGGAAGAAGCACCGGAGGCACTCACCGCGAAACTGCTGGAGTTCCTTTCCGGTCAATAGACCTGCCGTGCCGGGAAGGACGGCAAGACAACCTGGCAAGAACCTCTGCCCGCCATCACCAGACGATGGAAAAAACCTCATCCTGAGGAAGGCCGCAGGCCTGCCTAGAAGGATGGGAACAACGGCAATACCGTGCGGCCTATCCTGCGATGCTCCGCTCTGCTTCGCACCCCAGGATGAGCAGGAAACAAGATCGGACGACTCCAAGGGCCGTATGCAACGGCACATCACGAACCCGGCAGTTCCAAGACGCAGTCACCGGGACGACTTGATCGTGAACTCTCCGATCGAGACGGCTTCCAGAAGCGCGGCTTCGGCGGCAGTGACCAGACCTGCCCTCGGCGTGTCTTGCCGGCTGGCCAATCCGAGCACCCGGCTCGGGCTGTTGTCTCCCAGGGACAGCGTCTTCAGAGGCAGGCGATCACTCTCCCGGATGCACCGCTGCGGTACGATGGAAATTCCAAGCTCCGCCGCAACCATGCTGGAAATGGCTTCCAGCCCTTCCAGCTCCATCGCGTCATTCACCGATATGCCATTGTTCTGAAGCCAGGTCTCGATCTGCTTGCCCACGACCGCGTCCCTGTTGAAGCGGATGAACGGGCGGGACCGCAAAAGCTCTGCGGGAGCGAGATCTTCGGTGTTCTCGGAGACCAGGAGAACCAGCACTTCCTCGGCAAGCCTGGAGAAGAGCATGGATCTGGAAAGCATGTCGGGACGCGAGATCACGGCGGCATGAATCTGGCCGCGATCGATCTCGGAAAGCAGCTGGTTGGACAGCCCCGGCACAATCCGGACGCGAATGCCCGGATGCCGCTTCTTAAGTTCGCTGAGTGCAAGCGGAACCAGTCCCGTGAGCGTTGTCGGGACCGCCCCCAGGATGAGTTCGCCGGAAATTTCGTCCTTCGGCGACACACGGTCCGCAAGACTGTCATAGGCGGCAATGACGGCTTCCGCTTCACCGACCAGCGCAAGACCGGTCTCGTTCAGTTTCGGCGTTCGCTGGGACCGTTCGAACAAGGTCAGATCCCAGGTCTCCTCGAGGGTCCGCATCTGCAGGCTGACAGCCGATGGCGTGAGGTTCTCCGCTTCTGCCGCAGCCCGGAAGCTGCCATGCCGATGAATGGATAGGAGCGTGCGCAGCGCACGAATGCTCATGAAAGATCTCCCGGGCCGGATGAACCGGCGCTGCATATATTAATTTTTTCTCGTTATTTGATAAAGAAAAACTCGTTTTTATCAATTTCATTTTATGATTATGGTCGCGCCAGTCGCAAACAGTCCGCGTATTCAAGAGGCTCCCGATGGTCGCTCCAAGAACAAACGATTACCAACTGATTACTGCAAAGCCCTTTGCGCCGAACCTCGGCGCGGAGATCTACGGTGTCGACTTGAGCGAACCCGTGCCGGATGACCAGTTCGCTGAAATCCGCGACGCCTTCTTCCGCTACCAAGTCCTGTTCTTCAAGGAGCAGAAGGAAATCCCACCCGCGCGGCACATCGCATTCGGCAAGCGCTTCGGCCCGCTGCATGCGCACCCGGCGGCACCGACCATGGACGGCTATCCGGAGATCTTCGAGATCCACGCCACGAAGGATTCCAAGGTCGCGAACGGGGAGTTCTGGCATTCCGACGTCTCGTGCGACGAGACGCCGCCACTGGGAACGATGTTGCAGATCAATATCATGCCCACCTGCGGCGGGGACACCATGTTAAGCGACATGTACGCAGCCTATGACGACCTGTCCGAACCAGTGAAACAG
>JBCDEN010000123.1:0-8442 GCA_039179715.1 Pseudomonadota bacterium | reverse complement strand
CTCGACGCCGCCCGCGAAAACCTTGCTGAATCCCCGTTTCAGCATCATCGGAATGGTCAGAACGCCAGTCGAGAGGACGTTGACGATCGGGCCGCCGGAAATCGTGCCGAACATGGCCGAGGACACGATGGCCGCATGTGCGGGACCGCCGCGCAGGTGCCGTGTCCAGCGGAAGGCCAGCTTGATCAGCGATCTGCCGCCGGCTGAACTCCCGAACAATGCGCCAAGCACCAGATAAGGGAAAATCGTGTTGAGCACGATGTCCATGAACCGGCCAAGCAGGCCGGAAGAGTTGTTGACCAGAACATCGTGGACGCGTGGACGGCCGTCGGACAGGAGGCGCGGTTCGCCCGCCAGCTTGGTCACGAAGTACTTGTTGATGTCCTCCGCGCCGTAGACGTACCAGATCATAACGGTGAGGATCGTGTAAGCCGAAACCAGGATCGCGACGATAACAAGGGGCAGACCCCAGACCTTCACGTTGTAGGAAAGAAAGACCACGATCGCCAGACCGACGATCAGCACCAGCCATCCCCCGGTCGTGTTCACACATTGCGGGTCTTCAACGGTTGTCGGCGCCGGAAGACCCAGACTTTCGCTGAACGCGGCTGCGGCGGCCAGACTTTCTTCGATCAGCCGGGCCCGGTCGCCGGTGATGCGATCCACGAGACACACAGACTCGATCTCGATAAGATAGGTGAGTGAAACCGTGAACGCCGTGATCACGAGCGCAAGGTCAAGATAGAGGCCGAACCGGCGCTTGATCACGCTCTTGTCGCGCCAGTCGCGCCACAGGGAATGCTTCAGCACAACGATCAGCATCATCAGGGCGAAGAAGAACGGATAGAACCACTCGAAGGGAAACTTGCGCAGCTTTGCAGCATCATCCCCCGAAAGCTGCGCAATCAGGGCGTCGTAGCCGGGTATGCCGGGCGTCGAATTGACCAGCCCTATGAGCACCATTGCAACCGAGAGGACATAGAGCAGCTGAAGAGAGAAACTGCGACGATCCTGAGAATCGCTTGAACTGACCATAGCGTGGTTACCCGCCAGACACCGGCCGGGCGCCAGGTGCGCCCGCCCAGTCCGCCCGGACCTTATTTTGCACAGTCAGGAAGGGTGTAACCGGCTTCTTCCCAGGCGGCGACCGCCCCCGGATGGTACTTCAGCGGGTTAGGCCCGCACATATCGGTGATTTCGATGGCCGTCTCCCCGTGCCAGGTGACGGGCATGAACGGCGCTTTCGCGTGGTAGATAGACTCAATGTTCTCAATGGCCGCCGCGGTAAGCGACTTTGCCAGTTCGAAGTCCATGCTCTTGTTGACGATATCCGCGCCAACTGTGCCCGGCCCGCGGAACGTGTCGTCTTCGGAGACGATGGTGACGCCGTCGCCATACCCCATGTCGGCAACCGGCATGGAGAACTTCACGGTTCCGGGAAGTTTCGCGACATTTTCAAACGCCTCGCTGTCATAAACCTCCTTCGAGACGGAAAAAATCGTCATGTTTCCGGACGCCAGGCTCGCCGAGACACGCGGATCGGGGAACGACATGGGCAGAACGAACGCATCGGCGGAGCCGTCCTGCATCGTCTTGACCGCCTGCCCCCAGTTGACCTGAACGCCGGTATAGCCGTTGCCCTCCTCGAGACCGGTGTTGGTCTTGATGAGAAGCCTTGCATTGGTCAGCGCGGCACCGCGGGGCGGCCCGTTGAAAATGGTCTTTCCTTCCAGACCGTCCCAGCCGCTGATGTTGGAGCTGTTATAGGCAAAGAGGCCCTGCACCGAAATCCGGTAGGTGTAGAGAACGGCAAGTTCGTTTGCGAGCTCCGCGCCCTTCTCTGCGCCAAGACCGGCATAGGGGCCGACGCCCTTCGACAGCAGGAACGGCAGGATGAACGGAGCTGCGGCAATATCGGTCTTGCCCTCAGCGACATTCTGGACGGAGTTCGTCAGCGTCTGGCCGGACGTGACCTGGATGTCCGCGACCCCGGCTTTGGCCGCTGCCTCGGACAGTGCGATAATGGAAATTCCCGGCGTGGTGTTCGGCGCAGCCGTTTCGGCGGACAGGATTGTCTGAGCCTGTGTTCCGGCCGTAAGGCACAGCACCGCGGCAACAGCTCCCAAGATTCTTCGAGACATCGTTTTCCTCCCTGGTCGATGCTTTCCTTGCCCGTTGTTCCCGGCCACTCCTCCTAAGTGGTGCGAGAGGGCATCAAAAATATCGACATTTTCCTTATTTTGATAGTAATAGAGGTATTATGGAGAGTTTCAATGCCTGAATTTTTGCTTTTTGTCGCCCCGAACACCTGTGCCCGCGTGCCAACGATCGCGCTCGAGGAAATCGGCGTCCCCTTCGAAACGGAACTGGTGCGCACCGCCGCGAACCAGCAGAACTCGCCGGAATTCCTCAAGCTCAATCCGAAGGGCAAGGTACCGACCCTGCTCGTGGACGGGGTTCCTTTGACGGAAAACGTGGCGATCCTGAGCTGGCTGAATGCCGAGTACCCTGAGGCAAATCTGCTGCCGAAAACCACCAGCGCCTTCGAAGGTTCGCAACAGATCGCCGACTTGTCGTTCTTTTCCGCAACCGTCCACCCGATCGTCACCCGTGTTGCGATGCCTCTCAAATTCATTGAGGACAAGGCCTTGTCGTTTGAAATCGTGCGCCCCGTCGGCATCGAGGCGATGAACAAGATCATGAACATGATCGAAGCGCGCCTTGCCGATGGCCCCTGGTGGTACGGCGACACATGGTCTGCGCTGGACGGGTATCTCTATTGGGTCTGGGGACGCATTACCGGCGTTGGATATAAGGGTGACAACTACCCGAACATCAGGCGGCACTTCGCGCTCAGCAACGAGCGGCCCGCAGTACAGCGCGCCATGGCGCGGGAAACGGAGAATATCGAAATTCTCAAGTCGGAGGATCTCTATATCCCGCCCCGCTAACGCGCAGGTCCTGTTCATTCGGGCGGCACTCCGCAGCGGCCAAAGCCGCGAGGGAGAACGAACCCAAAAGATCAACCGACGCACATTCTTCAGGGAAATGACAGGTACCAGATGAACGTACTTTGGATCATGGCAGATCAGCTGCGCTGGGATTATCTAAGCTGCTATGGCGCAACGCATATCCAGACACCGAACCTCGATCGCCTTGCCGCAAAAGGCGTCCGGTTCAACCGGGCCTACGTCCAGTCGCCGATCTGCGGGCCGAGCCGCATGAGTTTCTACACCGGCCGCTACGTGCGCAGCCACGGGGCCACATGGAACGGCTTTCCGCTGCGTGTCGGAGAACCGACGCTCGGCGATCACCTGCGTGAGATCGGCGTCACCAGCACGCTTGTCGGCAAGACCCACATGCGCGCCGACGCGGAAGGCATGAAACGCCTCGGAATAGATCCGGAAAGCACCATCGGTGCGCTGATCAGCGAGTGCGGCTTCGATGTCTATGTCCGCGATGACGGGACAAATGCGGCAACGGACAAGAACCGGCACGCAGAGGACTACGAGGAATACCTGCGTGCGCACAATATGGGCGGCAAAACGCCCTGGGAGGAATGGGCGAACACGGCGGTCGGGCCCGACGGCAACCTCATGTCCGGCTGGCTTCTTGAGACGGCTCCGCTTGCCGCACGCGTCCCGAAAGAGCACTCCGAAACAGCGTGGCTGACAACGCGCGGCATTGAATTCATGGAAAGCCAGGGCGACAGTCCCTGGCTCTGCCATTTGAGTTACATAAAGCCCCACTGGCCCTATCTCGCCCCCGCCCCTTACAACGACATGTATTCGGCAAGCGACCTTCCTCCGGTCAATCGCAGGGACGGCGAACACACGCACCCGCTGATGAAGGCCTGGAGCGAGACCCGGATCTGCAGGAGTTTTGCGCGCAACAATGTCAGGGATGTCGTCGCACCGGTCTATATGGGCCTCATCAAGGAGCTCGACGACAATATGGGCCGCCTGTTTGACTATCTTGAACACAGCGGACGCATGCGGGACACCATGGTCGTGTTCTGCTCCGACCACGGCGACAATATGGGCGATCACTGGCTCGGCGAAAAAGACCTCTTCTACGATTGTTCTGCCCGCATTCCTCTGATCGTCTATGATCCCCGCAAGGAGGCCGACGCGACGCGCGGAGCCATGTCGCAAGACCTTGTCGAGGGCATCGATCTGGCACCGACTTTCCAGCAATTTCTCGGCGGGCCGGCAAAGCCGCATGTCTTCGAAGGACGTTCACTCGAACCGCTGCTGCACGCAACAGGGGCCGGCTGGCGCGATCACTGCATTTCCGAATACGATTATGCGACCCGGGATGCCCGCCGCGCCGTCGGTGTGGACCAGAACGATGCCCGGCTTGTGATGATTTTCGACGGACGCTGGAAATACATCCACGTGGAGCACATGCGCCCGATGCTGTTTGACCTGGAAACGGACCCGGACGAACTCAACGATCTGGGCGACAATCCCGCCTGCAAAGAGCAGATCGAGCGGCTGAAGGCGCTTCATTTCGACTGGGCCCGAAAACATCACACCCGCATCACCCGGACACCCGCAACAATTGAAAAGATGACCGACGCGCGGGAGCCGGAAGGCATCTACATCGCCTATTGGGATCCGGACGAACTTGCGGCAGACGGACTGAAAATGCCACCGCATATCGGCAAAAGCTGAGAAGGTGAGCGCGCGTGCTTACAGCACGCTTTTCAGCTGCGACGCGACTTTACCGGTTGTTCCAAGATCATCGCCGCCGACGAAAATGTAGCGGAAAGATCCGTCTTCCCAGGCGGTTGTTGCAAGGCCGTGAAGCATTTCGGATGATGGATCGTTCGCATTGCGGCGCGGACCTGCGGTCGTAACGCAGAGCGCGAATGGCGTTCCCCCGCCGTCCTGATAGACGATCTGGATCAGCGGCGCATCGTCAAGGCCGAGCACCTGAACCCTCGCCAGTTTGAGAGCGGACGGCGCTTCAAGCGATGCCTGGTCCAATGGCCGCCCGAGCTTTTCGCTGGCAACTTCGAGCTGGCGCGCAAGAACATCGGCGCTTGCGATGGTCAGGCTCACGGTGTCGGCGACATAAAGCGACTGGTACTGCGCCACCCGGCCCCGCCAGTCATCCGCCGATGGCCGGCCAAGCCACATGGCCCCTCCGCCAAGTACAACTCCAAGAACAAGTACGGCAGCCAGTTTTACCCAGGGCGTACGGTTACCGTTCTGGTTGTCGCCATCGAGAGTGGCGCGTTCCAGGTCGCTCAAAACCGTTCTGCCGGGCAAACCCCGCATCGCGCCGCGCACGGGTGCTGCGACCGGATCGAGCGCCATCACCCGATGTTCCAGCTCACGGTCGACACGCATGGTCTGTTCGATCTGCTCCGCACGCCGCGGGTCGATCTCACCGCTCAGAAAGGCAAGAAGTTCCTGATCTGAATAGGTCATGTCTTCTCCTTTCTGTTTCCCGCTGCAGGGCTTTCGGCAAAGTCCCTGAGCACCTTTCGCGCTGCATGCAGGCGGCTCATGATCGTCCCGATTGGCACGTCCAGAATGATGGCGGCCTCGGAATAGGTAAATTGCTGCACGAACACCAGTTCGACGGCACTGCGTTGCGCATCTGGCAATGACATCACCTTTGCAACGATTTCCCTGGCAAAGACATTCTGCTCGATCTCCGGAGCGATATCGGCCACCTGATCGATATCGACGGTGGCAAACGCCTTGTCCTGACGCCGCGCCCGGCTTCGCAACTCGTTCAGCCAGATCGACCGGCAGATCCTGAGGCACCAGCCCTCGAAACTCCCCGCTTCCTGAAACTGGTCGGCCTTTTCAACCGCACGCAGGCACGTGGACTGAGCAAGGTCGTGCGTCATCTCGATGTCACCGGTCAGGCTGAGCGCAAACCGCCAGATTGACGGCAACGCCTTTGGCAGCATGTCCCTGACAGAGCGAGATTTCATGTCAAACTCCAGCCAACCGGCGGCAACAAGGCCGCCGGCAGCAAACAGGATCTATTCGACCGTAATGGTAATCACGTCGGAAAAGATCGGCGGATCGTGCGGAATGTGGTTGAGGTCTCCGAGAACGAGCTGAAGCGTGTGCTCGCCAGGCTCGAGTTCAAGCACGGTCTCGGTCTGTCCGCCACCGTAGTGCTTGTGATTGTCGTCAGCCGGGATGTTGTAGATAAACTCGTCCTCGCCGTCTTCTCCCTCGCCGATCGGCGGGCGATTGAGCAACAGGTGGTGATGACCGGTATTTTCCTTTTCAACGCCGGCAGGTGCAACGCCCATTCCCGAAAGCCCGAAGACAACAGTGATCGGACCGCTGACCTTGTCGCCATCGTTCAGATTGACAAAATAAACCTTTGCGTCCGGATTGGCCGGCGTTTCTCCGGCAAGGGCTTGCCCTCCGAAAAGGCCCAGGGCAACGACAGCCGGTGCAACAACAAATTTCATGACATTTCTCCTCCCGATTTGGTCACGCGATATCCAGTAGACACCGAAAACGCGGATTTATTCATCGCGGGCTGAAAAAAATTGAATGTATCGGTCGGGTGGCCGTCAGGTATCGGAAGATGTCACCCTTCCGGTAGATTTAAGCCCTCAGTAAAATGCAGCTCCGCCGGATCTGAGCGTCATCAGCAGCGCGCGCTCGGACCAGGTTTCCCGGCCGCCCCTCGCCCGGATTTCGGCCAGCTGGCTGCGCGCCGCTTCGATATCTCCCCTTTCCGCAAGTCCCATGCCGAGATAAGAGCGGGCAGAGAGGTTTTCCGGATCGGCGGAAAGCGCCTTGTCGTAGAAGATGCGCGCCGCATCCCAATTGCCTGATTTGCGCGCAAGGAATCCCCTGTATGTAAGAACGCGCGAATTCTCCTGGTCAACGATCGCATCGAGCGCGATCGCGGCAGATCCGAACCGGCCGGCATAGGCAAGCTCTCGCGCCGCCCTCAAACGCTCCAGATCGTCAAAGAGCCGGGATTCGAGTTTGACGCATTTCCTGGACTTATCGTCCCAGGCCTCGCCGTCGGCACACTTTCTTGACGTGGGTGTCGGCTCGGGTGGTTTCTTGTCCCAATCATCGAAATCGGACGCACCCGCCAGAGTGATCGCAGCGCCGAAGATTGAAACGGCAAGCGCCGATGTTACAAAGCTGAATTTCATTGTTGCGACCGGCCAAAAGGGTTGTACCCGCGCGAGTGTCCGTCCCAGCCCCGCACAAGTCAATCGTCCCTGCGTTGCGAAACGTTTGCTCCGTCTCAGCTGTTGCCACCTGAAAGGCTCTCGACGACAACCGCGATCCCCTGTCCGCCGCCGATACACATGGTTGCCGCGCCAAGCGTCTTGCCTGTCCGGTGGAGTTCGTGGACCAGTTTGGTCATCAGGATTGCGCCTGTCGCGCCGATCGGATGCCCGAGCGCAACAGCACCGCCATTGGGATTCACCTTTTCGGACGCAAGACCCAGAAGGTCATTGACCGCGCAGGCCTGCGCCGCAAAGGCTTCGTTGGATTCGACCACGTCCAGATCATCGGCAGTAACACCGGCGCGTTTCATGGCGATCTGCATGGCGGGCACGGGACCGATGCCCATCACTGCCGGATCGACACCGGCAACGCCATAGGAGCGAATACGGGCAAGAGGCTTCAGTCCGAGTTCGGACGCCTTGTCCGCAGATGCCAGGATGAGCGCAGCCGCTCCATCATTCAGACCGGACGCATTGCCTGCGGTCACCATCCCGTCCTTCTTGAAGACCGGGCGTAGGCCGGACATGTCGTCGAGCTTTGCTTCGTGCCGGACATGTTCATCGGTGTCGAAAACACGCTCCTTGCCGCGCCGCCCGACCGTCAGCGGAATGATCTGGGCCGTGAAATGGCCGTCCTGAATGGCCGCGCTGGCCCGGCGATGGCTTTCAACCGCAAATTCGTCCTGGCGCTCGCGGGAGATATCATAGCGCTCGGCGACGTTTTCCGCCGTGACCCCCATGTGGCCAATTCCGAACGGGTCATGCAGCGCGCCGATCATCATGTCGACGATACCGGTATCCCCCATCTTCTGTCCCCAGCGTGCACCGGGCAACTGATAGCCTGCGCGGCTCATGTTTTCAGCCCCGCCGACGAGCGCCGTCTCACCATCGCCCATGGAGATGGCCTGAACAGCAGAGACGACGGCCTGCAGCCCGCTGCCGCACAACCGGTTCATCGTCAGAGCCGGAGCATGGTCCGGCACACCGGCCTGGCGCGAGGCAACCCGGGAGAGATACATGTCGCGCGGTTCGGTATGGATCACATTGCCGAAAAAGGCCTGCTCGATCTGGTCTGCCTCGATCCCGGCCCGTTCTATTGCCGCTTTCGCGGCTGTTGTTGCAAGATCACAGGGCGGCGTATCCTTCAGCGCTCCGCCAAAACTGCCGACAGCCGTGCGCGCGGCGCTTGCAATCACGATCTCTTTCAT